>CANKXQ010000091.1 GCA_947487745.1 Spartobacteria bacterium
CCTCGAGGTTCGGGATCCGCCTTGATATCCACATCGATGGTTTTTGCCCGCCAGCCAAAAAGCAATGCGGTTGCTCCACCGGTGAGGTAAATGATGGTCCCTTCACGCGCTGACCAAGGGCTTCCATGAACTCCTCCAGCTTGGCTCTATCTGAATCGGCCCTCACAAATATTTCTCACATTCCGCGAACGAAGCGGCCTCTGCGTCTTTTGGTGAAACAATCGGGTCGATGCCGATGGCCAGCGGCCAGTCGATGCCAATGGCGGGGTCGTTCCAACGCAGGGCGCGCTCGGTCGTCGGCGCATAGACATTCGTGCACTTGTAGTGGAAGTCCGCCATCTCGCTCACGACCAAAAATCCATGCGCGCAACCGGCCGGCACCCACAAGCGCTCGTGGGCATCACTCGTCAGCATGTAGCCGTCCCATTTTCCGAAGGTGGGCGAGCTTTCCCGCAAATCCACGAGCACATCGAAGACCGTTCCCGAGGTGACCCACACGAGTTTCCCCTGCGCCGCATCGCCACTCTGGTAGTGCAGACCACGCAGCACATTCTTCGCCGAGCGGCTGTGATTGTCCTGCACGAAATCCGCTTCAATTCCGAGCTTGGCGAAGGTTTCCTTGTTCCAAGACTCCAGAAAAAATCCACGCGCGTCACCAAACACACGAGGCCGCAAGAGGTAGGCACCATCAATTTTTGTCGGATACTTTGTCATAGAAAAACTCGCAATTCGGGAACGGAAAATTCCTGTCGGATGCAGACGGGACACGGCTTGGCGCAAATATGCTGCCGCCCTTGGTCATCGGCGAATTTTTCCACCGGTCCACATCCTAAACAAAATGTCTTCCCGTTTTTCACAGGTTTGCCGCGCAGGGCGGCGCGGGTTATTTGACTAAAAATTTCAACAACCAGGGCAGCATGCTCTCGCCGCGCTCCAGCCAGTGCTTGAGCCGCTCGAGGCGCTCCTCCGCAGTCTCACGATCTTCTGGTGCCATCTCGCTCGCGAGGGTCTCCATCGTGCCGATCCTCTCCAGAGCGCGATCCAGTCTGGGTTTCAGCTCCTCTTGGATGAATGCGGTCGCAAATTTGCTCAACTCCAAATCCGCCACGTAGTGATCCCGCCGATCCCCTGGCATGTAAACCGACTTCACCGCGCCGACGGATCGCAGCACCTTCAACCCCTGACTCGCCGCTCCCAGACTGATTCCCAGCCGCGTCATGATGTCATCCATCGCCAAAGCGCGTGACGACACAAAAAGCAGACCGTAAATCTCCCCCACCGACTTCTGCAGGCCGATCAACTTGAAAAAGCCGATGAAAAGTTCGATCGACTCGACTTCCAAGGCCGACAGCGATTCGGTCTGGGGTTCGAGTGTGGCGGGAGCGACTTGCATTCGTGCGCCAGAGAAAATCAGAAGACTTCAAGGCCTTCAATAAAAAATGAAAACCCCGTGGAACTGCGCGATTCCACACCGGCGAGCGCGGGCTGTTGGACGAAGCAACCAATCGTTGACAGGTTCGATCGTAAGCCCACGCGAGTGTCTCTCGCAGGCGAGACGCCTGTGCTCCCTTCTTTGATGCCACGCCGACCGGGAGAAATGGGACATGCTGGAGGATGTCCCTCCCGGATGAACGAGCGCGCTGCCGCGCGAGGGCGCGCCTTGTTACTTCTTCTTCTTTGCGTCGGTTTCCGCTGCTTCCTTTGCTTCTTTTATGGCGCTTTCGATAGCTTTTTTGGTTGGGTCGACTGGGAGGTTGTCTTGCTCAGCGGCGTCGCGTTGGGCGTTTTGGAGGGCTTTTTTCGTCGCGTCGGGAGCGGATTCTCCCGCTTCCGCAGCGGCTTTTTTGGCTTCCTCGAGCGCGCGCGCCGTGGCATCGGGCGTGCCATTCGGGAGCGGTTCGTAGGCTGGAACGACTTTCGGCGTTGGTGTGGGGGTTGCGCTTGGGGCGATGAATTGGTTGGCGATGAGGACACGGGCTTGGCGGAAGAGGCTTTCGAGCTGTTCGCGCTGCTCGCTGCCGAGGCCCCCCGCGGGCGGCGGCGAGGATTTGGATGCGGTAGTTGATGGCATCGTCGTAGGCCTCGTTCGCGTAGGGCATTTGCCGTATGCGGTGGGTGAGGCGCGAGGCGATGTTGCCTTCCTGGAGGGCCTTGCCCTCGGCGTCGTAGGGCGAGCGTTTGCCGGGCTCCTCGAGCCACACGCCGGTTTCGTCCACCGTGCTGTAGAGCAGGTCGGCCTTGAAGCCGCCTTCACGCTCGAGGACGACTTCCATGCAGGGCACCATGGCGTTGTCGGCATTGGCGCGCTGGAGTTTCGTGTCGCCGATCTTCCATCCCGCATTGCGGTAGCACACGGTGACATCGTGATAGCCGAAGAAGGGATAATCGAATGAGATCGTCGCGAGGGTGCTCCCCTTCTGGTATTGCCAGATGTGCGAGAAAACTCCGTCCTCGAAGGCCGCGCGCTTCGGCACGGGCTTCACATCCGAGACGAGGCGCCAGCCATCGATCTCCTGCGGCAGGGTGAACTTCGCCGAGCCATCCATCCAAGCCGGATTGATGCGGCGCGCGTTCTCCTTGCGGAAATGAAAATCCCACCCGCGCACGAGTTGCACCGCGCCGAGAATGGCAAGCAGGACGGTGACAAAACGAAGGCCTCCGCTGAAGGACCAACCTTCTAAAACGGGCTCCGGGTTTTCATCCGCCTCCGCGATTCGATGAAGGGTCTTGGACCCGAAGACCTTCCCCAGCAAGGCGTCGGCGACCACGATAAAGCCAAGGTAGAAGCCTGTAAGCACGAGCCCGAGCGCCTCGTGCTTCCATCCCACGAAAAGATCGATCTGGAAATTGAATAAAACCCACGCTCCCGAGGTGATGCGCACCAGGTTTCCAGCCAGCACGCAGGCTATGGTGAGGGCGTAGAGCAGGCCAAGAAAAAGCAGCGAGCGGCGCCGCCACATGGCGTAGAAGACACACGCCGAGGTCATGAAAAGCACGGAGTTGATACCGCTGCAGGCCTCCTCCACAAGCAGGCGCTGGCCGGGGATTTCGATGATGAGTCCGGTGAGCAGGTGCGGAATTCCGAGCAGTCCCAACAACCGGCTGCTGCCCGCCGTGGCCCATTCCTGCAGGAGCATGGCAAACCGGGCGTCGAGCTTGAGAGGCGGTGGGAGAACGGTGAGCAAGACCAGCCAGCCCGGCAATACCTCGCGGAGAAGCCTCCATCCGCCGAACCACCAGGAAGCCGCAAGCACCGCGAGCAAGAGGGACGCCGCACCGAGCCAGGGCGACCACATCACCGCCGCCGAGGCCAACACGCCCAGCACAGCCAGCAAAAGCGGAATCCTCAGCCACAAAGACCCCGGCTTGAGCGGACGACGCGCCTCCTGCACGCCGCGAGCGATCAAAAAAGCCCCGCCGGCCAGCGCCAACGGGAAAAACTGGTAGGTGTCGAATTGCCAGAGGTTGTAAAAAAACTGCGCCATCAGCGGCCCGAAGCCGGCAAGAGCGATCAGGGCGAGAACAGAGGGAGTGAGTGGGCGGGTGGACATGGTGGAGAAGTTTTAAGGTTTAAGTTTGTAAGTTTTAAGCAGCCCACGAGCGATGCGCGGTTGGAAAGAAAGTAACCACGGATATCCCTGATTGGCACGGATGATCCCAGCCAGCTGGGATTGGCAGAAAAAAAGCAAAAAACGAGCAAGCTTGCTTGCTTGCAGAGTTTTTGTTTTTGCCCTGCCCCATTCGCATCGCGAATGCACCCGTGCCCAATGAATCTCCTCCGTGGTCCCCGTGTCCTCTGTGGTTAAATAATTTTTTTTGGGGTAACATGGTAAATTAACCGTGGAGGCTCAGGGCGTTGTTGCTCATCGATGAGGTTGCCATGCGAGTGTCTCTCACAGGCGAGACGCCTGTGCTCCCTTGTTTGTTGCCTCGCCGAACGAGAGAAATGGGACATGCCGGAGGATGTCCCATAAGCGCTAAGATAATTATTGCGTCTCTGTAAATATCTGCTATCCATGCCTGCATGGATGCAGAACTTGTCTTCGAGCAACTGCCGGTCAGCATTGAACGCGATTTCGACTACCTTCTAAGCTTCCTTCCGCGCGGGTGGAAAGAGCAGGCCCGCTCTTGCGGTGCGTTGAGACGCTGCCGCAAGATTCCGAATGCTTCGGTGCTTTTGCGTGCTTTGCTTCTGCACTTGGCCGAGGGGTGTTCGTTAAGGGAAACAGCAGTGAGGTTGAAGGAAGGCGGTATTCTGGATATCAGCGATGTGGCGATCATGGATCGCTTGCGGCAGTCGGCAAAATGGTTCAACTGGATGAACAACCGAATGCTTGAAATGTGGATTGCCAGAAAGCCTGCGGAGGTCTTCGGATTCGGGCGCAAGATTATTGTGGCTGATGGAACGCGGATTCAGGAGCAAGGCCCGACGGGATCGGGTTGGATGCTACACTACGCCATAGGATTGTCGGATTTGAAATGCGAGCAGGCGCTGGTGAAGGATTGGGCCAATTCCGGAGAAGGTTTCGGACGCTTTGATATTCAGCCCGGGGAGTTGTGGATCGGCGACAGGGCCTATGGAAAAAAGCCCGGAATCGCGCATACGGTGGCCGCAGGCGCCGATGTGATCGCAAGGTTCGCATTCAACAACCTGCCATTACTTCACTCGGGCGGAGCGTCATTCGATTTGCTGGCCCATCTGCGCACGCTCGGAGATTTGCAGGTCGGAGATTGGCCGGTGGAGTTTACATTTCAGAAACGAAGAATCGCAGGGCGGGTCTGCGCTTTGAAAAAAAGTCCCCAAGCGACCGAGAAGGCCTTGAAAGCTGTGCGACGCAAGGCGCAAAAAAATCAAAACGAGTCAAGGAGCGAGACGCTGGAGGCGGCTGGATACATTTTCGTTTTCACGACATTAAAAGTGGATGTGGCATCGGCTGCCAATGTGCTCGAGATCTACCGTGGACGCTGGCAGGTGGAGCTTGTGTTCAAGCGTTTGAAATCCATTCTGGGCTTTGGTTATTTGCCCAAGCGCGACAAGCAATCGATACGATCGTGGCTCGAAGGAAAACTTCTGGTAGCCTTGCTGCTGGAAGCTCTCCTGGTCAAGGGAGAGTCTTTTTTTCCCTGGGGCTATCCGCTCCAAACAATCAAGGGAGCGTAGCCGGTGTCTCTGGCGAGAGGAGTCATTGCTTTTCCACCTGATCAAGAACGCACTGAATCCGGTGCTGAGTTTGAGTGGGTGTGTAGAAAATTGGGGCCGCATCTCCAGCAACCTTCGGGAACCCTCAAGAAAAAGGCGCATGCAATGCCGCATAATTAAAAATACCTTATCTTAGCGCATATGGGAGGATGTCCCTCCCGGAGGAGCGAGCGCGCTGCCGCGCAAGGATTCTCTACTTCTCCAGAGCCTCGTCGATGAGTTCGTCAAGCCCCGGCAACCGGTAGCCGGCACATAGTCTGCGCGCCGCATCCAAATCGATGTCCGGATTGCATTTCAGAATCTCCACAATGTCGGCTTTTGATTTATATCCTCCCGCGTAAAGCTTGAGCGCAATCAAGTGCGGCAGCGGGACGAGCTTGAGCGGACTGCCTTTACGCACATGGAGGGTGGATGCCTTCACGGCATCGTCGATTACCGCAGGAAAGCGATCGGCGAAACTGATGATTTGCAGCAACCCGAAATCGCCGCGCACATCGATGACTCCACCCAGCGGATCTTGGCTGTCGGGCTCGCGGAGTTCGACCGAAAAACCTGCCTGGGTCAACGATATGGAGAGTGCCCTC
>CANKXQ010000092.1 GCA_947487745.1 Spartobacteria bacterium
GCCAGAGCCAGCGGATGCGGATTCGAAGTCAACCGCGAGTCAATCCCCCGCCGCAAAGAATCCGACATCCAAGCCGCCCTCTCCGACGGCGAAGACTACGAACTCCTCCTCGCCATCCCCTCCTCAAAAGCCAAGCTCCTCCAAAAAAAGTGGCCCACCGCCTTTCCCAAGACCCGACTCACCCACATCGGCACCCTCACGCCCCCTCAACCCACCCCCCCCGACTGGCCCGGAGGCTGGGACCACTTCGAAAAAAAATAACCGCCGCACCCAAAGCCCGCCCCACTCCCATCGTCACGACCAAAATTTTGGACGATCGTCCAAAAAGTTGGCTATTAAAAACCGTAACCGAGTCTCAAAAAAATCGCATATTTCCTTTCAAATGCAGACCAGATAACGATTCCAGGGCGACCAAAAATTTGGACGATCGTTCAAAATTTTGGTTCATGCTTGGTCACTGGAGCGGCTTAAAAGTGGGGGCGGATTTCTGAGTGCAGGGAAGAGGCTCTACTTTTCTATGAAGAGTTTTTTGAGGGTGCCGAGCACTTTCAATCTTTCATCCCGGGCTTTGATGCCTTTGTAGTCTTTGGGAAGAAGTTGGAGGGGGAGGAATGGGTCTCTGTGCAGGATTTCGTGCCAGAGTTTCAATTCCTCTGATGCCCATTCGTTGAACTCCGTCTCGGTGCATTTTTGTTTGGGCGCGATTTCGAGGAGTTCGGCGTGGTTGGTGTAGAGTTTGTTGATCTTTGCAAAGTCCCACGCGCTTTTGACAACGGATTCGTTGCCTGCGTCTCCAAGGAAGATGCCTTCGATGATGGCGAATCCTTTTTGGCTTTTAAGCTGGAGTCCTTTTTGACGGAGGTTCGCGTCCAATTGATGGGGTGTGATCCAGATGCTGCGTTGGAGGCAACCGAAGTTTTGGTGGCGCAGGGTGAGCCTGAGATCGTGCCTGGCTTTGCGTTGCGACTCGGGGAGATCGAAGGTGATGATCCTCCACTTGCCGTCCCATTTGGAGTTCCACAACGCGTCGGGGTCTAGCCCGCCGAGGGCGAGGAGTTTTCCCTTTTGCGTCAGGGTGATTGTTTTTTCTCCGACGCTCTCATCGAGTGAAACAAAACCCTCGTTCTCGAGGCGATGAATCCGTCTCAAGAGTCCGTGCCTCCAGGCCCAGCCTTCGAAAGATTGGTCCATCGCGCGAAATGTGGGTCGCGCCATGATGTTCAGACCCCACATCAAGGTATAGAGAAACAACTCCGTCTTTGGCTTCATGCCGCGTGGAGTAGCATTCGGTGCCGGACGTGCAAACCAAAAAATTGGACGATCGTCCAAATTTTTGGTTCGCGCTTGTGGGATGCTTTTTCCTCTCTTGAGTTCCCGTGTGAAATCCCTTTTCGTGTGCGGATGACTGTTCGCACACGATTTGCTCCTTCACCGACTGGTTATCTGCATGTGGGAGGGGCTCGCACGGCTCTTTTCAA
This sequence comes from Spartobacteria bacterium, assembly GCA_947487745.1. Taxonomy (GTDB): domain Bacteria; phylum Verrucomicrobiota; class Verrucomicrobiia; order Chthoniobacterales; family Terrimicrobiaceae; genus UBA967. Next base: position 1,479 of record CANKXQ010000092.1, read on the forward strand.
CTGGCTTTACGCGCGTCGCCACGGCGGGAAATTTATTCTCCGGATTGAAGACACGGATGAGAAACGCAACACGGCGGAGGCTCATCAGGTTATTTATGACGGGCTGAAATGGCTGGGTCTGGATTGGGATGAGGGTCCGGACATGGGCGGGGATTATGGTCCTTATCGCCAGAGCGAGCGGTCGGAGATTTATGCCAAATACCTCGCCCGATTGGAGGCGGGTGGACATGTGTATGAGGATGGCGGTTCGATTCGCTTCCGTTCCCCGCGCAAGCCGGTTGTGCTTGAGGACATGGTCTGCGGGCGTATTGAGTTCGATATGTCAAATCCAGCGACGCACCCGGACATGACCATTCGGCGTCCGGATGGGTCTTTTATTTTCCATTTTGTAAATGTGGTGGACGACATCGAAATGAAGCTCACGCATGTGATCCGAGGAGAGGATCACCTTTCCAATACGCCCAAGCACATCGAGCTCTACAATGCGCTTGGCGAGAAGCCTCCGGTCTTCGGCCACATTCCGCTCATCCTGAATCATGAGGGCAAAAAGCTCAGCAAGCGTGATGGTGGCTCGAGCATTACTTACTTCATGGAGCACGGCTACGCTCCGGAGGCGGTGGCGAACTATCTCTGCCTGCTCGGATGGTCTCCCGGCGAGAACCGTGAAAAACTCTCCATGGAGGAAATTCTGGCGCTGTTCGACATCGATAAAATCAATCGCCGCAATGCCATCTTCGATCTGGACAAATGTTTTTGGCTGAATGGGCAGCATATCCTTTCGATGAGCTTTGAGCGATTCGTGGAATTGGCGAAGCCTTTCGTGGAGAAGGCGGGGATTTCCTACGGTTCTGAGGCGGCGCTTCTGGCAGCGCTCACGATTGTGAAACCGAAGGTGAAGCACCTCAGTGATGTGCCGGACTGGATCGGATTTCTTTTCACGGAGGAGTTCACTTTTGATCCCGAAGCTGTCGAAAAAAGTTTGAAAAAAGCGGGTGCGGCGGGGCGCCTTCAGGCGTTGATCGCCGCGCTCACGAAGGTTGAGGATTGGTCGCATGCTTCGCTCGAGGCCGCGTTGAAGGACACGGCCACCACTCTTGGAGTCAAAACCGGCGAGTTGGTCCATCCTGCCCGAGTCGCTGTGAGCGGTCGCTCGGTTGGCCCTGGGCTTTATGAGATGTTTGTGGTGCTTGGCAAGGAACGCACTCTGGCTCGCTTCGCGCGCGCTGCCTTGATGGCTGCCGCCTGATTTCTATGAGTGGCAAGGTCCCAGTCGCGATCGTCGGCGCCAATGGATATTCCGGCGAGGAGTTGTGCGCGATTCTGGCGCGGCATCCGTCGGTCTCTGTTGTTGCGGTGACCTCCCGTCAGCATGCGGGCAAGCCCGCAGGCGAAGTGCTGCCGCGCCTCTCCGGGGTGGGGGAGTTTTCCAAACTGGTCTTCAGCGAACCTGTGATGGATACGCTTCTTCGCTCCGGGGCGGAGTTTTTCTTTCTCGCGCTTCCCCATGGGCTGGCAGCGGAGTATGCCGTGCCGCTTTGGGAGGCTGGCAAAAGGGTCATCGACTTGAGTGCGGATTTCCGGTTGCGCGACGCTGAGGTTTATCGCGAATTTTACGGCGAGCAGCACCCCGCCGCGAATTTACTCCCCGAGGCTGTTTACGGTCTGCCTGAGTTGCACCGCGATGCGATTCGCGCAGCCAAGTTTGTCGGTTCGGCAGGCTGTTACCCCACATCGATTTTGTTGCCATTGGTCCCTCTCCTGAAAGCTGGTCTGATCGACGCTGGGGATATCACCGTGGCCAGCGCCAGTGGAGTCAGTGGAGCAGGTCGCAAGGCGGAGACAGCGCTTCTTTTTGGCGAGTGCAACGAAAGCCTGCGCGCCTATGGATTGCCCAAGCACCGGCATCTCTCGGAAATCGAGCAGGAACTTTCGCTGGCGGCTTCGCAGCAGGTCACGATTACCTTCACCCCGCACCTTGCGCCCATGACGCGTGGAATCCATACGACGATCTTCACGCGCCTCGCGGTTGGGGTTTTGGCGGATGGTATTCTTTCTGCGTTAGCGGCGGCTTATTCGAAGGAGCCGTTCGTTCGCGTTTCACAGAATCTCCCTGATACAAAAAATGTGACGGGCACTAATTTCTGTGACATCTCCGCAAGGTTTGATGCCCGCACGGGCAGGCTGATCCTGCTTTCTGCGGAAGATAATTTGGTAAAAGGCGCCGCAGGTCAGGCGGTGCAGAACTTCAACCTCATGGCCGGACTCGACGAGACGGCTGGATTGCTATGATCGAAATCAAAAAAATCAAAGGCGGCGTTTGTGCCGCACGGGGCTTCGTTGCCGGAGCCGCAGGTTGTGGAATCAAGGCAGGCAAGGTCACACGCGATGATGTGGCAGTCGTCTTCTCCGAAGCAGTCGCCACCTCTGCTGCGACTTTTACCACCAACAATGTCAAAGCCGCGCCAGTTCGCGTTTCGGCCGAACATCTCAAGGCTGGCGGCAACCGTGCTGTGATTCTCAACAGTGGCAATGCCAACGCCTGCACAGGCGAGGGTGGACTCAAGGACGCCAAAGCCATGTGCTCCGCTGCTGCTGAACTTTTGGGCCTGAAACAAAAAGAAGTCCTCGTTTGCTCAACCGGCCGAATCGGCGTTCCCATGCCGATGGATCGCATTGCCAAAGGCATCGCCGCGTTAAAGCCAACCCCCAACGGAAGTGCCGCTTCTGCCGCTGCCATTATGACGAGCGATACTTTTGCTAAGGAATATGCCGTCGAGGTGAAAACCTCCAAAGGCTCGTTCCGTGTGGGAGGTGTCGCCAAGGGTGCGGGAATGATCGATCCGAACATGGCTACCATGCTTTGCGTGGTGACGACGGATGCCGCCATTCCCCAATCCGCTCTTCGGGCCGACTTGAAGCGCTCCGTGGCAAATTCTTTCAACCGCATCACCATCGATGGCGATATGAGCACGAATGACACGGTCATCCTGCTCGCCAACGGTCTGAGCGCCTGCTCGCCCGACATGAAAGCATTTTCGCAGGCGCTGGATGAAGTCACCCGCGCCTTGGCTCGAATGATCGTAAGCGACGGCGAGGGCGTTTCGCGTTTTGTCGAAGTCGAAGTCACTGGTGCAGTCAACGACAAGGAAGCCCGCATCGCTGCAGAAGCTATCGCCAATTCGACGCTGGTCAAATGCGCGTGGGCCGGTGGGGATCCGAATTGGGGGCGAATTCTCGACGCCGTTGGTTATTGCGGCGTGAAGGTCGATGACACGAAGGCCGATATTTTCTACGACAAGCTCGCTTCCGTGAAAAACGGCATCGCTGCCAAGACACCCTTCGAAAAGCTCCGCGCCATTGCCGCTAAAAAATCCTTCAAGGTCACGGTCGATCTCAAGCTCGGAAAAGGCTCCTACTATGTCTGGACCACCGATCTTACCGAAGAATATGTGAGGCTGAATCTCGGCGAATAATTTCATGCTCACCACACCCGAAGCCCGCTCCGAATGCCTTATTGAGGCGCTTCCATACATCCAAAAATATCGCGGCCAGACCTTCGTCATCAAGTATGGCGGCTCCGCGATGGAGGACGAGCAGATCGTCGATAAATTCTTGCGTGATGTCGTCTTTCTCGAGGCGGTCGGCATCAACCCCGTGCTTGTTCACGGCGGTGGCAAGGCGATCACAGCCCGCATGAAGGACGCCGGATTGCAGGCCCGTTTCATCGAGGGTCTCAGAGCTACAAACGCAACGGCGATCAAGATCGTGGAGGAGACACTCGATGAGGAAATCAACCCCTCCATCGTCTCGACCATCAATGAATTCGGTGGGCGGGCCAAAGGCTTTTCCGGCAAAAATGTCTTCATCGCCCGTCAGCTTCAAAAGCAAGCGGTCATCGAAGGGGAAACGGTGGAGATCGGCTTCGTTGGGGAAGCGCAGGAGGTGAATGCCGGATTCGTGAGCGAGGCAGTGCATGCCGAGGTCGTTCCCGTCATCAGCCCAATCGGGGCGACGCCGGAGGGCGTTGTTTTAAACATCAATGCCGACATCGCCGCAGCGGCTCTGGCTGCCGAATTGCAAGCCGCCAAGCTGATCTATGTCACCGATGTGCCCGGCATCATGCGCGACGCCTCGGACCGTGAATCCCTCATCGCAAGCGTCCCAGCGAAACAAGTCAAAAGCCTCATCCAACCAAAAATCATCGCCGGC
>CANKXQ010000093.1 GCA_947487745.1 Spartobacteria bacterium
GTTTTCTCGCCGCCTTTCAAGCGGCCTGCGATGGCTCCGGGGAGGATGTTCAGCAGAAGGCGCTCGGATTTTTCTTTTTCAAATTCCACGAGTTCCTTCTCCGCTTGGAGTTGGGCAAAGCGAAGCTTGTCGAGATTGCGGAGGCGTTTCTTTTCGAGGGAGGTCGTGACGCGTGCCCGGAGGAGGGTGGGATTTGGCGGCTTGATGAGATAATCCTCGGCGCCTGCTTCGATGCACTGCACGGCGAGGTCAATCTGCTCATTTCCTGAAATGACAATCGTGGGAGTCCCCTTGATGCGGCTATCGAAATTCATATTCGTCAGCACCTCAAGCCCATTCATCTCAGGCATTTCCATATCCAGTAGCATGAGGTCGTAGGGTTTTTCCAAGAGTTTGTTGATGGCATCACGACCATCCACTGCCGTGTCGATGTTATTAAAGCCAAGGTCTTGAAGCGCTTTTGTGAGCACCATTCGCATCAGGCGACTGTCATCCGCGACTAGAACTGCCGATTTTTTTAAGGAATCGGCGACTTCCTCTGGTTTGATTTCGGCTACGGAGTGGGATTCTGTGGAAAGTTGGTTGTTCATAGGGGCATTACACTGCCTCGGGTTGGTCAGTTTCTGGTTTGCGTTCTAGGTTAATAATTCGGGATACTTTAGAAAGGAGATTTTCGTCTTCAAACGGCTTGATGATATAGTCCCGGACGCCCAGTCGCGCTACGGTAGAAATAATCTCGTTGCTGTCTTCAGCAGTGAGCATGATAACCGGAGTGCGCTTGATATTATCAAGTTCACGCATCTTGCGAAGCATCGTGACGCCATCCATGACTGGCATATTGTAGTCCAGCATGATGAGGTCGGGTTGATGGGTTATGACTGCTTTCAAACCCTCCATGCCATCAGCGGCTTCGAAGAGTTCGCAATGAAAAGGACGGAATACGCGCTTAAGCATCAGTCGTATCGTGCGACTGTCATCGACACTCAGTATTTTTGGAAGGGTCATGGTTGAATAAGAATTTGAAGATTGATTCGATCCGTCCCACAAGTCCACTCGGTGCGGCATAAATCCGAGCCTGTTGCTCCTCGAAGATCAATTCGAGAGCCAAAAGTGATGATTGGAGTGCCAAGAACTCCAGGAAATCCCGCCGCGGTGAGCTCGCTTTTGATGCGCCCGGAAATCATATTGCAAAGCTCGCCAGTGGCATCCTCGATTTCCTCGCCTTGGCCTTCGCAGCCGATGAGAATCCTCGTGGCTTTAGCGGCGAAGTTTTCTGAAATCTGCAGGAGAACGGACGCTTTCACGCGATCTCCGGTGATCGATACGGAGGCGTGAAATGTTTTGAAATCATGAGTTTCATCTGAAGACTCAGCGGGTTCGAGAGAGAGCTTGAGTTGCTTTGAAAAAATCTCTTTCAATGCGCGTTCTGCAGTATCCTTCAGAGAGATTGGCAGTTGGGCAGATGTTGTCATATTTTTTTTGCCGACTTGGCGGCGATCGCCGAAAGAATGGCCTGTGGCATCTTTGAGAGTGGGAGCACTTTATTGGCAGCGCCCAAGCGGATGGCCGCCTGTGGCATGCCAAAAACGACGCAACTTTCCTCCGACTCGGCCATTGTTTCCGCGCCAGCAGACTGGAGTTCCTTTAGACCCATTGCGCCATCGACTCCCATGCCAGTGAGGAGGGCGGCGACGGCATGAGAACCGGCGTGGGTCGCTGCGGATCGAAAAAGAATGTCCACCGCTGGGCGGCAATGGTGGACGGGCGGAGATTGACCGAGCCGCACTCTGTAGCCCATTCCAAAGGGCACGAGGCTCAAATGAAAATCTCCGGGTGCAACCAAGCAGTGGCCTGACTTGATTTCCTCGCCGTCCTTTGCTTCCCGCACTGAAAAAGGGCATAGTTCGTCGAGGTGATGAGCCATGATTCTTGAGAAATTCGCCGGAATATGCTGCACGACAACGATGGGTGGGAGTCCATTGGGGAGGCGGGGCAGGAGGTAGCGCAGTGCCTCCACACCGCCTGTCGAAGATCCGATCACAATGACACTGCGAGGAGAAAATGGAGCGATCTGGGTTGCGGGAGCGGATTGAATGACTGATGCGGAAGAGTTGACTCGCTCGGCTTTTTGCAATTTTCCACGGTTGCGAGAATGAGCTGCGCCTCTCACATGGTAGGCAAGGGATTTCGCCATCTCGGAAAAGCTCTGACCTGCACTTGGCTTGCCAATCACATCGATAGCGCCTGCTTCCATGGCTTCCATTGCCTTGGCTGATCCCGCTTGGGTCAGTGAACTTATCACCACAACGGGGATTGGATGGTGTGCTTGCAGGATTTTTAAGAATGAAATCCCATCCATACGAGGCATTTCAAGATCGAGTGTGATGACATCCGGATCGAGGGCGAGGATTTTTTCCCTTGCCACATAGGGATCTTCCGCACCACCGACTACCTCGATTTCAGGGTCGCGAGAAAGGGCATCCATAATCGCCCTGCGCGCTAGGGCCGAGTCATCGACGACGAGAACGCGGATTTTTTTCCCAATGGTCATGGCATTTGATAGACGCCTTGTCTTACCGTTTTGAGATTGTGCTGAATGCCCATGAGGCTCTCGGAGTGACCAATGATGAGATATCCGCCGGGGGCAAGGTAGCGTGTCAAGCGTTTGACGGCCAATTCTCGAGAGGGAATGTCAAAATAAATCATCACATTCCTGCAAAAGATAACATTTTGATTGTGGGGGATTGGATATTCATTTTGGAAGAGATTGACGCGTTCGAATTGAACTTTTTTGCGCAACTCGGCCTTGACTCGGCATTTCCCTTCTTGTGAGTCAACGCCTTTTTGGAAGTAGCGCTTGAGGATGTCTGCAGGAACAGGTTCGACAACTTCCATGCGGTAGATGCCTTGTTTGGCAGTTTCCAAAATGGTTTTTGAGATGTCGGATGCCCAAATATGCCAGTCGATAGATGGATGAGATCGAAAAAATTCCGATAAAACGATGGACAAGGTGTAGGGTTCTTCGCCCGAGGATGATGCGGCAGACCAGATTCGCAGAGCGGATCGTTTGGCGGTGAGTTCCGGAAGCAATTCCGCAAGGATTTTTTCCGTGAGAAACTCAAAATGATCTGGTTCGCGATAGAATCGCGTGTGGTTTGTTGAGATGAGATCGATGAGTTCATCGATTTCGACTTGTGAGCTATGGGAGCGTAGGAGGTCGCAATACTCATCAAAGGACGCCAGCTTCAAATGGCGCAATCTTTTTCCCAATCGACTGGAAAGCAACGCTTGCTTGTCAGCGCCGAGTTTGATGCGGCTGTGCTGATAAACCAAATCCACAATAGCCTTGTAGGCTTCAGTTGAAAGGGGGGTATCTTGACTGGTGATCAGGTTTTGATTGATGGAAGGAAGTTTGCTCACCTAAAAGTTACGAAAGTCGTCGTTGATTGAGTCCGGGGAGGAAGGGTCATTTGGCATTGGAATTGAAAGCACCCTTTTGGGACGAGCTATGGCTTGGGAGCGCTCCGGCACGGCTTGGATGGGAATAATTTTTGGAGATGATTTTTTTGGTTTGGAAGGTGTGCCTCCTATGAGTTCGCGGAGTTTACGAACGAGATCTTTCATGGTTTCCGCTTGGGCATCAAGTTCCTCCGCCGCGCTGGCACTCTCTTCAGCGTTGGCAGCATTGCCTTGGGTGACCTTGTCCATTTGGTTCATGGCATTGTTGATCTGCTGGATGCCTTGGGCCTGCTCAGTAGCTGCGGTCGCAATATGGGCAACCAGTGCGTCCGTGGCGGCAACCTTTTCAGCAATGTGTTTAAGAGAGTCTCCGACTTTGGCTGAGCAAGCCGAACCACTGCGACTGTTGGCGATAGCGGCTTCGATTTTATCGGCAGTTTCCTTGGCGGCACCTGCGCTGCGCTGAGCAAGGGACCTCACTTCGTCGGCTACGACGGCAAAGCCTGCCCCGGCATCGCCTGCACGGGCTGCCTCGACCGCAGCGTTGAGAGCGAGAATGTTCGTCTGAAAAGCAATTTCATCGATGTTCTTAACAATTTTAGCGACCTCAGCGCTTGAAGAGTCAATGGCCTTCATGGCTTCCATCATTTTAAGCATGGTTTGAGCGCCAACCGCCGCCTCTTGGCTGGCGTCGCTGGCAAGTGCCTTGGCTTTCTGGGCATTATCTGCTGTGGCCCGGATCATACTTGACATCTCTTCCAGCGAGCTACTGGTCTCTTCAACCGAGGAGGCTTGTTCGCTTGAGCCTGAAGAAAGTTGGTTGCTGGCCATAGAAACTTGGCGTGCAGCGGAGGCGGTTTGAAGAGATCCGCTGTCCAAATTTGTGGCCAATTCTCCAAGAGCTTGAGTGATCGATCGTATTTGAATGTATGTGAAGGTCACTGCCAAGAGGATGATAACCAGCCCTCCAAGAGCCATCCACTGGCTCGTGGAGTGGGTGAAGTCGGAGATTCCCATGAGCGCAGTATGGAATTTTTCGACCTCGGCCTCGACAAATGGATTCAAAGTCTCGGTAAGAAGCGAGGCTGTTGCGTCAAATTCGCTCATAATCTGGTTGCCGGCTGTAGGTCCATCCTTGATATACGCAGCCGCCATAATGCGGCCTTTCTCGTAGTAGGCTTCAAAGTTTTTTTCCAGATCAGCGAGCTTTCTTAATGCCTCATCATTCTGCTCAAGTTGGAACTCTGCTCTAAAATTATTTAGATTGGCTAAGAATGACTTATGGCTCTCCTCCGCCTCCTTGAAGCCGTCATCCAGGCCATCCTGTCCGCGAGTGGCTGAAATATCGGTGAGCCATTGTTGCACTTGCACAACATCAAGCTGCATACGGCGGGCGCAGTCTGCAAAAATGACATTTTTATCACGGGCCAAACGGGTTTTATGCTCGATGCTTTGCGCAAGCAGGTAACTGGCAAGGATGGCAACGCACAATCCCAGCAAAGGGAGCCCTGATATGAGGGCAAATTTGACTTTTAGATTCATTTTTCGATGCCTATTTGCGTTTGCCTAGGGTTTGGGACTTAACCACGATCTCCCAGAAGGTTTTTTTCTGAGGTGAGTTGTGCGTTTGTTGTATTGCCTGCGCCGAGGCGAGCGCCCTCTCTCGTCATGCCATCGGGAAGGGCTCGCGTGACTGAAGCATCGTCCAGGAAGATTTTTTCAATATCAAGCAGGGTCTTGACTGATCCCGTGCAAGTGGTTACTCCCAAGATATATTGAGTATCTGGCGATCCGCCAAAATCTGGTGGGGGTTCGATGGAATCGTCTCGGAGTTGGACAACTTCTTCCACCGCATCGACGATAGCTCCCATGAGGGTTTTTGTTCCCTCTGCTCCATTTAGTTGGACGACAATAATGCAAGCACGGTCGCAGTAATCGCCCAAGGCGAGTTGAAACTTGGCGCGCAAGTCGAGCACAGCAATCACTGTTCCGCGAAGGTTGATCACGCCTTTTATGTGGGTCGGCATTCTTGGAACCGGAGTGATCGGGCAGAGGCGTATGATTTCACGGACATTTAAAACTGGAATGCCATAAGATTCATTGCCAAGGCTAAAAGTGAGATAACGCCCAGTTTTTATTTTAGTTTCGGTAGATAGTTGTGTGGTCATCGCAAATATGGGGTT
>CANKXQ010000094.1 GCA_947487745.1 Spartobacteria bacterium
ACCCCGCGGGCTGGCGTCCGGAAGATGGGCAACTTGATAAATACGGCCATGTCATCGAAGACCGTGAATACAATGCCACCGATTTCGACAGGAATCTCATCCTCGAAAAACGCACCACCACTGTGGCTGCCAAAATCACGGAGTTTTTGAAAGCCACCGACCGCTTCGCAAAAACCATCGTCTTCTGCGAAAATATCGACCACGCCGAGCGGATGCGTCAGGCGCTCGTGAATGCCAACCCCGACCTCGCCGCCGCCAACAGCAAATATGTGATGCGCATCACCGGCGACAACGACGAAGGCAAGGCGCAACTCGACAACTTCATCGACCCCGAGTCGCGCTATCCAGTCATAGCCTGCACCTCCCGCCTCATGTCCACCGGCGTCGATGCCCAGACCTGCCACCTCATCGTCCTCGATCGCGGCATTAACTCCATGACCGAGTTCAAGCAGATCATCGGTCGTGGCACCCGCATCAACGAGGACTACGGCAAGCTCTTCTTCACCATCATGGATTTTAAGCGCGCCACGGCGCTCTTCGCCGATCCAGACTTCGATGGTGACCCCGTTCAGATTTTTGAACCCGGCGAGGACGACCCCATCCAGCCTCCGGAAGACGAGGAGTCCACCGGCGAGGAGATCGTTGACCCGCCCGGCGGCATTTTCGTTGACCCACCTCCGACAGGCGCCACCCGATACTTTGTGCACAATGTCGAGGTCCGCGTCGCCACCGAGCGCGTCCAATATCTCGATGCGAATGGCAAGCTCATCACCGAGTCCCTGAAGGATTACTCGCGCAAAGCCGTTCGGGAATCCTACGCCTCGCTCGATTCCTTCCTCGCCGTCTGGAATGACGCCGAGAAGAAGCACGCCATCATCGAGGAACTCTCTGCGCGCGGTGTCTTCTTCGACGAACTCGCCGAGCAGGTCGGCCGGGACTACGACCCTTTCGACCTCATCTGCCATGTGGCCTTCGACCAACCGCCTCTCACTCGGCGCGAGCGGGCCGAGAAAGTGAAGAAGCGCCATGTCTTCGCGAAGTATGGCGACAAGGCCCGTCTGGTGCTCGATGCCCTTCTTGCAAAATATGCCGACACCGGCATCACCAGCATCGAATCCCTCGAAATCCTCAAAGTCGATCCCCTCACAGCGATTGGCACCCCGCTGGAGATCGTCGGATTTTTTGGCGGCAAGCCAGCCTACCTTGCCGCCATCCAAGAACTCGAATCCGCTCTTTACCAACAATCCCAAGAAGCCGCCTGACCCATGTCGAATGTCTCCAACCTCATCAAAACCATCCAAGACATCATGCGCAAAGACGCCGGTGTGGACGGCGACGCCCAGCGCCTGGCCCAGCTCGGCTGGATGTTTTTTCTGAAAATCTTCGACGACCGCGAGACGCAGCTGGAGCTTTTCGACGACGCCTACAAATCCCCGCTCGCACCGGAACTCCGCTGGCGCAACTGGGCCGCCGACGCCGAGGGCATCACCGGTGACGCTCTCCTCGACTTTGCCAACAACAAGCTCCTCCCGAGCCTGAAAAACATCTCCGGCTCCAGCCAGATCGCCGTTCTCATCAAGGCCGCTTTCGACGGTGCCAACAACTACATGAAGAACGGCACCCTCATGCGGCAGGTCATCAACAAGATCAACGGCATTGATTTCAATACCTCCGACGACCGCCACATGTTCGGCGACATCTACGAGAAGCTCCTCAAGGATCTCCAATCCGCTGGGAACGCCGGCGAGTTTTATACCCCGCGAGCCGCCACTGAGTTCGTCATCGACCGCCTTGATCCGCGCTTGGGTGAGACTTTTCTCGACCCCGCCACCGGGACCGGCGGGTTCATCACCTGCCTCATCCGCCACCTCCGCAAGCAGGTGAAAACTCAGGCCGACGAGCGTCTCATTCAAGAATGCTTCTCCGGCATCGAGAAAAAACACCTGCCCCACATCCTCTGCATGACAAATCTCATGCTCCACGGCATCGATGTCCCCTCAAATGTCCGGCACGACAACACCCTCGCGCGCCCCCTCCGCGACTGGAGTCCGAAGGAACGCGTGCATGTCGTCGCCACCGCCCCGCCCTTCGGCGGCATGGAGGAGGATGGCATCGAGGCGAATTTCCCAGCCGAGTTCCGCACCCGTGAAACCGCCGACCTGTTTCTCGTGCTGATCATGAAAATCCTCCAGCCCGGCGGCCGCGCCGGAATAGTGCTGCCTGACGGCACCCTCTTCGGCGAAGGTGTGAAGACCCGTATCAAGGAAGCCCTCCTCACCGAGTGCAATTTGCACACCATCGTCCGCCTGCCCAATGGCGTCTTTTTTGGCATCAGCAATGTGAAGACCAATCTCCTCTTCTTCACCAAGGGCACGCCCACCAAGGAAGTTTGGTATTACGAACATCCCTATCCGCCCGGCCAAAAGAGCTACAACAAAAGCAAACCCATCCGCATCGAGGAATTCGAGCCCGAGAAAGCTTGGTGGGGCAACGAGGCCGACGGCTTCAAGAGTCGCGTCGAAAACGAGCACGCCTGGCGCGTCTCCATCGACCAAATCCGCGCCGGCGGCTTCAACCTCGACCTCAAAAACCCCCACAGCAAAGACGAAGGCCCCGGCGATGTGGACCACCTCCTGCCCGAATACGAAAAACTCCTCACCCGGATTGCTGAAACGCGCGGGCAGTTGAAAGCGCAGCTCTTGGAGGCGCTCATGCGATGAAAATGCCCCACGAAGCCAAGCAACGGTTCCTTTACATCTTCCTCGACGAGGCTGGGAATCTCGATTTTTCGCACACTGGGACAAGGTATTTTGTGCTGGGAGGAATCACCAAGGAGCGTCCATTCCAGGCTTACAGGGAACTCACAGAGTTCAAATATGATCAGGTCGAGCGCGGCACGGTGCTCGAATACTTCCACGCATCGGAGAACGCCCAGGCGGTTCGCAACGGCGTATTCGACATTATCGAGAAGAACCTCGCCGGGGTGGCCGTGGACGCCATCATTGTGGAAAAACAAAAGCTCCATGCCTCGCTCCGCGTTGAAGAACGCCTTTACCCGAAGATGCTCGGCTCACTGCTACGGGAGATTCTCAGACATTACCCGCTAGACGAATTTGCCGAGGTCATCGTGTTTACGGATAGCCTGCCGGTCCAGCGCAAGCGCGCAGCTATGGAGAAAGGCGTGAAGACCACACTCGCTGCCATGCTGCCTGCTACTGCTCGATACCGCATCCTCCACCACGCTTCGAAATCCAATATGGATCTCCAGATCGCTGACTACTGCACCTGGGCCGTTTACAGAAAATGGAATGGTAACGACGATCGGTCTTTCCGCCGCGTGCGCGATGCCGTGCGTCGCGAGCGGAATGCGTTCGAAACAGATTTCAGCGACTGAAAATGATCACCGGAAAAAATGACCACCCCGGCTACTCTTGCGAGAGAACCCAATGGGTTCTTATCACCGGGGTGGGACCTTTAAATTGTTGGCCCGACTGTGTCCTAAAGAGGATGACCTCCGACAGCATGAAGCAGTCGTTCAGACACAGCAAACCTCTTTCGAAAGTGCCTGCAAAATCACCGAAAGCAATCCGAAATTTCACCCTTGATAGTGCCTGCCGACTTCCAAGTAGCTATGACTTCTACCCCCCCTTCATCTCTATTCGAACCATCTTCAAAAAGTTCGCCCGGATCGCCAACACGCGCGGGCAGTTGAAGGCGCAACTCTTGGAAGCACTCATGCGATGAATAAGGCCCCGCACTTGCGAAATTCGAGCTTGCCCGCCTGCAGCAATCTGGCACCGTTTTTTCAACAACACCTCTCACGCCTCTCCACGATGCGCACCAAGAGAGGTTTATTTTTTTCAGCGGGTATCCCGCTTCGGACAATTCCAAACCCATGAGCACTCTGCTTCCTCGATCCCGCTCTCATCCCGAAAATGGGCTTCCCCGCCCACTGGCAGACCCGCCCGATGTGAAAAGAACTCCTCAACGCTCATCCAAAACGCTCGAAACCTTCTTCGAAAAATTCGACCAGTTCGCAGACGCATCTGGTGCAGTGGGGAAGATGAGGGGGTTGATTCTGGACCTGGCGATTGGTGGTCGCCTATTTGAGCCCGAAAGACCAAATACTCTTGATGCATCCAAGCCATTTCCTATTCCGTATGAATGGCAGTGGATCGCGCTAAACGAAGCCGCCGATTGTCGTGCGGCTACCAAAGTCGATTCATCCTCGCTCAAAGATTCTGATTGGGTGCTGGATCTGGAAGACATCGATGGCGGTGCGGGTAAAGTCATCGCTACTGCAACCTTCGCCGAACGTTGCTCCCTTAGCACCAAGGCCAGCTTTTTAAAAGGGGATGTCCTCTACGGGAAGCTCCGTCCTTATTTAAACAAAGTGGTGATCGCTGCGCGTCCCGGCTTTTGCACCACCGAGATCATTCCCCTACGCCCTCAGCCATTTGTCATAGCTGGTTATCTCCGCCTGTTTCTCCGTTCACCCCATTTCCTGCGATACGCGGCATCCAAGAATTACGGCATGAAAATGCCTCGCCTTGGCACGAAGGATTTGGAGTCAGCCGAGATTCCCCTCCCGCCCCTCGCCGAGCAGAAGCGGATCGTGGCGAAGGTGGATGAGTTGATGGCGTTGTGTGATCGGCTGGAGGCGCTGCAGCTGGAACGAGAGGCGCAGGCTGAAAAACTCCTCTCCGCCCTCGTCGCCGAACTCACCGTAACCACTTCACGCCTGCCTACTGATTCATGAACTCCGCACCCACCGCGCGACAGGGCCAGTTTCTCGCCTACATTCACCGATACGGACTGATCAACGGGTGTGCGCCGGCGGAAGCGGACATGCAGCGGTATTTCCAAATCACACCGCCGAGTGTGCATTCCATGGTTTTGACCCTGGAGCGGCGGGGCTTCATCCGGCGCGTGCCGGGTCAGGCGCGGAGCATCACCGTGATCGTTCCGCCGGAATCTTTGCCTCCCTTGGAACGCATCCAGCGCTAACCTTATCCATCTATGCCCAACGAAACCAACAAACCTACGCGCAAGCCAGGCGGCTGGAGCGCCGCCCGCAAACATCTCGCGACATGGGACACGCCCGCGCTGCTTGCCCTCGTGAAAGACCTTTACGACTCAGCGGCCGAGAACCGTCATTTCATCCACGCCCGCTGCCAGGCGGAGGATGGCGGTGGCGAGGTGCTGGAAACTTATCGGAGCAAGATCGTGGAGCAGTTCTTTCCCAAGCGAGGTTTCGGCAAGCTCAAGCTGGCAGAGGCGCGCAAGGCCATTCGCGATTTCCGCAAGGCCACAGGCAACATCCCTGGGACGGCAGAGCTGTTGATGACCTATGTGGAGAACGGGGTGAGCTTTACCTGCGAGTATGGAGACATCGACGAACGGTTTTATGACAGCGTGGAATCGGCACTGGACGAATTGGCCAAGCTGTTGCGCGCTGACGCGCGTGACCTGTATCCGCTGTTCCGGGACCGACTCGCAGACATTGAGGAGAAGACTGATGGCATCGGCTGGGGATTCCACGACTTTATCGCCGAAGTGGTTGGAGAACTTGAGGACGAACTCGGCGAACCTCAGCGGGCGGGCGAGGTTTGACCGTCTTCAGGCCAGT
>CANKXQ010000095.1 GCA_947487745.1 Spartobacteria bacterium
GGAAACCTGGCTGCATCTGGCGGGTTGGTGTCTGCGTCCCGGTTGTGGCATGAACGGGGATTCCGAGCGGGCGGCTGCTTTGGCTGAGATTCTTGCCGCACCGCCGCGTTACGCCAGTGGAGCTGTAAAAATCCAGCGTTGGATCTGTGCGCGTCGCATCGCCGCCGGTCTCAATACAGCTCAATCAGAAGCCATCTGGAATGCCGCCGCAGCGGAATGGCGTGAAGGCTGCGCGCCCTCCGCCGAAGTCGCCCTGCTGGCTGGTGCGCTCGAATCGATCGGCTCTGAAACCCGAATCAGCATCCATCGGCGACTCACAGAAGCGATCGAAGCCCAACCCAAAAATCCCGCGTTTTGGAAAGCCCTTGGACGCCTCCTCTCGCGGGTTCTCTTTCACGCCGGAACAGAACAAATCCTACCTCCGGAGTTCGTTGGGGAGGCATGGGGTGTCTTGGGGGAAATCGACCCGGGAGAGTCTTTGCGCCCTGAAGCCGCCGCTGCTTGGCTCCGCGCCGCGCGTCTCACTGGCCTGCGTCCGGTGGATGTTTCAAAATCCTCCCGCAACCAGATCGATTCGCTCCTGAGGCGTTGGGATATCAATGAAGTGCGCCGTCGTGTGCTTCATGAAGTCGTGCCGCTCGCCACTTCCGATCAGACCGGCCTTCTCGGCGAAGCACCTCCTCCCGGTTTGACGATTCAAAGCGAAGCCGATTTACACTAGCAATCACCTCTCGATATGAAGATCAAAGGACTTTTCAAACTCAAAGGCGTTGTTCAGCACTACGACTGGGGTGGTTTCGATTTCATCCCGGCTCTGCTTGGGCAGGCACATCCCTCGTCTTCGCCATGTGCGGAACTCTGGCTTGGTGCACATGATGGAGGCCCCTCCGTCGTGGAATCGCCTGATGGTCCAGTTCCATTGCCTGAGTTGATCGCTGCCGCATCCGATCAAATCCTCGGCGCAAGCGTTGCCGCCCGTTTTGAAAATGTGCTTCCGTATTTATTTAAGGTTTTAGACGCCCGAAAAATGCTCTCCATCCAAGCCCACCCGACGATCGCCCAGGCGCGGGCGGGTTTCGCGGCGGAGGAGTCCGCAGGCGTTTCCCTGAAGGCTTCCACGAGGAATTACAAGGATCGGAATCACAAGCCCGAGGTGCATGTGGCGCTCACGGATTTCTGGATGCTGCATGGATTTCGTCCGTTGGAGGAAATTGCCGAGAGCCTGCAGAGCGTTCAGGAACTGCAGCCCTTGATGCCTGATTTTTCCGAGAGATTGGCGCTTGCAGGAAATGATGCTGCGGCACGATCCACCCTGCTGCGGGAACTCTATGCACGGGTTATGACGATCCCGCAGGCCGAGGTGGATAGTCTTTTGGATCCGCTCATCTCAAGGCTGGAAAAGGATTCGCCGACAAATAAAGACCTGCCCGACTTCTGGGCTGTGCGCGCCGCGCGCGAGTTTCCACTCCCAGACGGACACCGCGACCGAGGTATTTTTTCGATCTACTTGCTTAATCTTGTGCGGTTGCAACCGGGCGAGGCGACTTATCAATCGGCAGGAACACTCCATGCCTACCTCGAAGGCGTGAATGTCGAGTTGATGGCCAATTCCGATAATGTGTTGCGTGGCGGTCTTACTCCTAAAAATGTGGATGTGGCCGAGTTGATGCGCGTCTTGAGATTCGACGAGGGTAAGGTCGACATCATTCACGGAATCGATGCTGGAAAAGGTGAGACCGTCTTTGCGACTCCCGCAGCCGAATTTGAACTCAGCCGCATCCAGTGTTCGAAGGACAAGGGATATGACTCTGGCACACGCACCGGGCCGGATATCCTGATTGTGATGGAAGGCGAAGTCACTGCGACTGCTGATGGTGACAAACTTCAGATCAATAAGGGGGAGTCCTTCTTTGCTTCGCAGGACTGCAGTTACAAGTTCACCAGCCAGAGTGAATCTGCTGTCGTCTTCAAAGCCTCCGTTCCCTCCGCAAGATAGGGCTGAAAATTTACCCCACAGGTGGGTGTCAGGCCGACTCCGCGGTGGGGGAGAGCATTTCCAGAAGGAGCGACATGCGCGTCTTGAGTTCGATCGTCTCGAAAAGCGTGCGGCGGTGGGATGCATCCGAAATGAGTGTCGAGGCAATGAGGTCGGTAAAGGCCGAGTCGGAAATCGAAGAACGCAGGTAATCCGCAAAGCCTTCCGGCGTTTCGAATCCCCCAGCGAGGAGATTCTCGCAGTTGCTTGAAATTTGACTCCGAATGGCCCTGACATCGCCGGTTTCTTGGTCATCGCGAAGAATGCTGATGTCCGCACGGGGCCGTGGAGAGTTTTTGAATCGCAAAAACTCGACGCGAGAGAGACCTTGCAGAACGAGATTGGAGGTTCCATCGGCATTTATCACGCAGGCGCGAATGACTCCGAGTCCGCCGATTGGCGCAATGGTTGTGTCATCATATGTATGCGCTATGGCGAACATCCGATTTCCTGTAAGCGCCGCCTGGGTCATGTCCCTGTAGCGTTCCTCAAAGATATACAGCGGCAGGAGAGTGCCGGGAAAAAGGGAAACCCACGGGAGGATCATAACACCTGTCTGGTCAGGCAAATCTTCTATGTCGTCGCTATCCACTGCAAATGCTACGCGCAGTGGTTCCTTCGTGATGCAAAAAACTAAAAAACTCTCGGAGTTCCCTCCTCCAGAAGGCACACGCTGTCGAGGATGCGGCGTTCTGCTGCATGGCGGATGAGCCGTTCCGGCGGCTCGTGGAGCGGTTCGTAGCTGAGACGGAAGGTTCCGAAATGCATCGGGACAAGAGTTTTTGCTTTGAGCTGCATGAATGCGTCGATGGCCTGCTCGGGGTTCATGTGGACATCGCGCTTTGTCGGGGCGTCGTAGGCTCCGATGGGCAGGAGGGCGATTTCCACCGGCAGGCGCTCGCCTATTTCGCTGAAGCCATCGAAAAAGGCGCTGTCGCCACAGTGAAAAACCGACCGCCCGGCATACTCGATGTGAAAGCCCCCGAAGCCGCGGTGCGTGTCGTGGAGCACGCGGGCGCCCCAATGGCGGGCCGGGGTGAGCGTGACCTTCAGAGCGCCGAGTTCAAAGGACTGCCAGTGCTGCAACTCCTGCACATGATTGAAGCCAAGACCATGGACGAGGCCGCCGACATTCTCAGGAACGAGGATGGCTTGGTCGCTGGCCACGGCACGCAGCGTCTTGCGGTCCAGATGGTCAAAATGGGCATGCGTGACCAGCACAAGGTCAATGGCTGGCAGGTCGTGGATTTCCAGGCCGGGTTGCTTGATGCGCTTGATAACTTTCAGCCATTTGGCCCAATTGGGATCGATGAGCACGCTGTGCTCGGGTGTTTGAATGAGGAAAGAGGCATGGCCGATCCAAGTGATGCAGATTTGCCCATGCTGAAGCTCGGGAAAGACAGGCTTCACGCGACGGCCTTCGCGCTTGGCAAACAGGGAGGGGATCACGACCTCCGCGAGGAAATTCCTCTTGTGCCATCCGCTGCCGAGCTTCATGTCCACATGGTTCTCGGGCTTGCGTCTTGCGGAGATTTTTCTCTCGATGAACTTTCGCACCATGCCTAATACCATCCTCCATGATCCCTGAGCAAAAGCAAAGCCTGCGTGCGGAGGCACGGCGGTTTTTGCTTGGTCTCGATTCGGATCGCCGGCGGGTTGCGGGACAAAAAATTCTCAGCCTTTTGAATCGCTGGGATTCCTGGCTCGCGGCGCGGACGGTTTGTGCCTTCAGTGCGCTGCCATCGGAGCCGGATGTCCTCACGCCTTGGCCGCAGGGAAAAAGAATCATCCTGCCTCGCGTGGCAGGTTCCAGCGTCAGCCTGCACGCTGTGGAAACCCCCGCCGAACTTGTCGAGGGCCGCTTTGGAATTCTGGAACCCACGCCGAATGCCCCGATTGCCGAGGCGAAGGCGGATATCATCCTCGTGCCAGGCTTGGCATTCGACCGCAGCGGCATTCGATTGGGGCGGGGTGGGGGATATTATGACCGGCTGTTGTCGGAATTTGATGGGCTGCGTGTGGGGGTTTGTTTCGAGGAGGTGCTGTTCGAACGCATACCTGCGGAGCTTCACGATGAGCGCATGGATTTTTTGATGACGCCTTCTGAGATTATTTCCTGCGGGACGCGAAATATGCAGCGAGATTCGGTCGAGTGAGGACTTCCGCAGGCTCCATCGCTAGGCCCGCAGCCTTGATCAAATGATCCAAGAGAACGAGCGATGCGATGGCATCCGACGCGGCGTCGTGCCAGCGAAATCCGGGGAATATGATTTTTTCGAGAAGACCGAGTGACAACACCGCATCGCCGAGGGCGTGTGATGGCAGCGAGGGATAGACGGCGCGGGTGAGGTTCAGAGTATCCACCCACGGACCGAAGCCATGAAAGGGGAAGACACGAAGAAAGCGTTTCTCGGTGGCAGCGCCGTGCGCCACGACCCAGCGTCCCTCGAGGCCGGAGCGGACTTGGGGCCAGAGATCGATGAGATGCGGTGCGTGCGTGAGTTGATCATCCGATATGCCATGAACCTGCTGCGCTGCCCAAGTGACCGGACGGGAGGGGCGGAGATGGGAATTCAGCACGACAATGGGTGATTCGCTCTGCCATTGGACAATGGCCACCTGAACTGGCTCATCCGTGAGGCCCGGAGCCGTTCCTGCGCTCTCAAAGTCGATTGCAGCGAAAGGAGCTTCCGAGGCTTTCATGACAAGGGCGAAGCGGGTCGGCCCTGCCGAGTTCAGGCGTTGCGCAGAAGTGCGGCTGTGGTTTGCCAATCCATGCAGGCGTCTGTGATCGAAATGCCGTATTGCAAGGTCGCCGGATCAGTGCCGAGAGGTTGGGCGCCGAAATGAAGATGGCTCTCGAGCATGGCTCCGATGATCCCACTGCTGCCTGCGGCGCGTTGGTCCAGCAGACTCTGCCACACATCGGGCTGGCGTTTTGGATCCTTGCCGGAGTTTGCATGACTGCAATCGACCATAAGTGCGGCGTTTAGACCTGCCTTGCGAAGCGCATCGCGGGCGGCTTGGACATCATTAGCGCTGAAATTCGGGCCATTTCTGCCGCCACGCAGAACGACATGGCTGTCGGGATTGCCAGCGGTCTTGATGATGCTCGTCGCGCCATCTTGATCGATGCCGAGAAAACTATGCGCAGTGCGCGAGGAGCCCATGGCATCGATGGCAGTTTGCACACTGCCGTCTGTGGCATTTTTAAAACCTACGGGCATAGAGAGCCCGCTGGCCATCTCGCGGTGGGTCTGGGACTCAGTCGTCCGCGCACCGATCGCCGCCCAGCTGATGAGGTCGGCAATGTATTGCGGCACGATGGGGTCAAGAAACTCGGTCGCCGTGGGGAGTCCCAAATCCAAGATGTCGAGTAGTAGCTTGCGAGCAAGTATGAGACCGGAGCTGATGTCGAAGGACTCATCCAAGTGAGGGTCGTTAATGAGGCCCTTCCAGCCGACGGTGGTGCGTGGCTTCTCAAAATAAACACGCATGACGATGAGGAACCGGTCGGAAACCTCTTGGTTCAGATCAGCCAAGCGCTTGGCGTATTCCAAGGCAGAAACGGGATCATGGATC
>CANKXQ010000096.1 GCA_947487745.1 Spartobacteria bacterium
AGGATTTGGCGTGGGATTCAATGCCCGAGCGCCTGCAAACACGAATCTCGCGATCCCTCGAACGCCGCGCCAAGCGCGCGTTGCTGGAGGGAGGGCTTGTGAAACGGGCCGAGCAAGAACTCCAAGAAAAAGTGCGCCGCATCGCGTCACAGGCGGGATGCGAAGTGGTTTTTCCTAGTCCGGGAGAAACGGAACAAGGCGGCTTGCCCAATCGTTGACGCGGACTCACTCGGAAGATAAGCTTCCCGCCTTGCAAGATGACCACGCTTGACCGCTATGTTTTGCGGAAATTTTCCGTTCCTTTTCTTTACTGCTTTGGCGGGTTTGTAGGCATCTGGTTCATTTTTGACCTCGCTGACAACTTGCAGGATTTTATCCAAGGTCAGGCGTCTGCCGGGGCGCTCCTCGACTATTACGCTTCGCAGGTTCCGGAAATTATCGTCATTGCCATGCCGTTGGCCACGCTTTTGGCTTTGCTTTACTCCCTCGCTGGCATGTCGCGCTCGAACGAGATTATTTCCATGCTGGGCGCTGGGCGGAGTATTTTACGGATTCTCACGCCCTTACTTCTTGTGGGTGTGCTGCTCACCGGCATCACCGCCTTTTTTAACTACGAGGGCGCACCCCATGCGACCGGGATGAAAAAAGTCATCGTTGGCGACATCAAGCGGGGAAAAAAGAGCGATAAAACTATCAAAGGCCACCTCTTTCGAAACAGGGAGGACCTTCGCACCTGGTTTGTGGCCCGCATGTCTCTGCGGGGCGAGCGCCTGCAGGATGTGCAAATCATCCAGCAGGATTCCGATGGAAACATTCTTCGGCAGTGGTATGCGAAGGAGGCTGTTTTCGATCCTCTTGTGGCTCGCTGGACGCTCCTCGGTGGGAAGTATGTGGAGATGGACAGGGAGGGGAATATCTTGAAAAGCGAAATGCCGGGAAACATCACGGTTGATGGATGGTCCGAGACGCCGTGGCGCATTTCGAGCTCCATGCTCAATGCGGATTTTCTCTCCGTGCCGGAGTTGAACGACTACCTGAAATACAACGCTGATTTTCCCGAGAATCGATTGGCGGCCTACCGCACACATTGGCACTACCGTTGGGCTATGCCTGCTGTCTGTTTTCTGGTGATTTTTGTGGCTGCACCCTGCGGGATCGTTTACTCGCGGCGCGGGGTTCTTGGAGGTGTGGCTCTGGCGATAGGCCTGTTCTTCTCGCTTGTTTTCGTCAGCAGTCTCTTTGTGGCTCTGGGCAAGGGCGGGCGTGTCTCGCCTTTCACCGCCGCTTGGGGGCCGATGATTGCTTTCTTTATTGCGGGTCTTGTCCTCCTCTGGATGAAGTCGACAAACCGCGAGATGCCAAAATTCAAAATACCTGGACTGTCATGATGCAAGCCGACTGGGAGATCAAATCACGCGCTCACACCTGCGCACGCACGGGATACGAATTCCAAGAGGGTGACCACTTTTACACGCTATTGATTCGCCATGGCGATGGCTTCCGCCGGGAGGATCTCTGTGAGGAGGCTTGGAAGAACCGGAATGACAATATTCAGCCCTTCTCATTTTGGCGTTCCAAATACGAACCGCCCGCCGCTGCAGCTCCAGAGGCCCTCGCAAAGGACGACGCTGAAGGTCTCCTGCGCCGTTTGATCGGCGAGAATGATCCATCCCGTAAAAATGCCTGCTACATTCTGGCTCTCATGCTTGAACGCAAAAAAATGCTTCGGCCTGTGGAAAGCCGCGATGAGGACATGCTCGTTTACGAACATGTGGCCACGGGTGAGACGATCGTCATCGCAAATCCTCATTTGAGCTTTGAGCAAATTCCGGATGTCCAGCGCGAGGTGGGTGCGCTTTTGGAACACGGAGCCTGACATGTCGTCCGGGCCGCTGCTCTTTCTCGCCCCCATGGCCGGGGTTACGAATACTGTCTTTCGCAGCCTTTGTAAAAATCTCGGAGCGGATGTTCTCACGACGGAGTTTGTTTCCGCCGAGGGTATCCTGCACCGCAATGAACGCACGCGCCGGTATTTGGAGTTTCAACCGCTGGAGCGTCCGCTGGGAATCCAGCTTTTCGGCGCCGATCCTTCGCGCTTGGCGGAGGCGGTGAAAGCCGTGATCGACTGGGTTTCTCCGGATTTTATCGACCTGAATTTTGGTTGTCCGGTGAACAAAGTCGTTTCCCGCAACGGAGGCTCGGCTCTTCTCAGGGACTGCCCGCTTCTTGCGAGCGTGGCACGGGAGGTTGTGGCGGCGGCGGGAAGTTTGCCGGTCACCGCCAAAATCCGCATTGGGTGGGATTCCCGCTCAGTCAATGCTCTCGAGACGGCGCGCATTCTCGAAGGCGAGGGGATTTCCCGACTTGCGGTTCATGGTCGCACAAAGGAGCAGGGCTACACGGGTGAAGCCGATTGGCGCGTCATCGGAGCGGTTGCCGATGCGGTGAAGATTCCGGTAATCGGCAATGGGGATATCGACTCGGCTGCCGTCGCGCTTCAGCGTCTCAGGGAAGCAAGTGTGGCGGGTCTGATGATCGGTCGGGCCGCGATGTGCCATCCTTGGATTTTTCGGGAAATCCGATCCGCAATAGATGGCGGAGGCGCTCCTGAAGTTGTGACTCTCAGAATGAAATGGGACTTCATTTTCGAGCATACGCGGCGTGAGATCGAATGGTGGGGAGGCAAGGAGGAGTTGGCCATCCGCTCGATGCGGGCGCGCTTCATGTCCTACACGCGCGGCTTGCCGGGCGGGGCCCGCCTGCGCGAACGTCTCCAGCAGGTCACTTCCGAGGAAAGCCTCCGGCACATTGCCGCAGGGCATTTGCTCGAATACGGCGATCAACCGGTCTGATGCCCGCTACGCGAGGGGCTCAAAACTCCAGTCGGGAGTAGGAGCTTCAAAGGTCGTGGCCTTTTTTGTGAGGGGATGCCGGAAGGTAAGTTTCCAAGCATGCAGGCAAAGTGGCGGCTCCCCGAGTGGGAGTGTTTGGCGGTTGCCCAGAGCGTGGCCCGGTAAATACACCGGATCGCCGCAAATCGGGAAACCCAGATGCCACAAGTGGAGGCGAATCTGGTTTGTGCGGCCGGTGAGGGGACGCGCTTCCAGCAAGGCTGTGCCGTCTGGGTCTCTGCGGATGACGCGAAATTCCGTGCGGGCGGGAAGACCGTTTTCTGTATCAACCTGTCGGGCCCCGGCGTTCACAGGCTCCTCACCGATCGGCGCGTCGCAGAAAAATGTGTCCTGCGGTGGATGTCCCATCACGCGTGCAAGGTAGGTTTTTTCGACATCGCCACGCTCGAATTGTGGCTGCACGAATTTGGCGAAATGGCGTGTGCGGGTGAAAACAACCAGACCGGTTGTGTTGGCATCCAAGCGGTGCGCCGGCCTTGGTTTCTGTGGATGATAAACCGTCTGCAAGATCGCCTGGAGTGTGTTGCGGTTGAACCGGCCGCTGGGGTGGATCGGCAGCGGGGCGGGTTTGTTAATCACCAAAATAGCCTCATCCTCATGCAGGACTCGGATATCGACGCTGACCTCTGGTTCCACATCGGCGGGAGTTTTACGATAAAAGCGGTCTCCTCTATGAGCTGTGAGACTGGGCTGGACCGGTTGGAATCGCGAGTCGAGCAGGCAGGAATTTTCAAAAATCCTCTGCCAATCCATATGCGGCGTATGGCTGAAAATAGAGGCTATGGCTTCAAGAATGGTAACTCCGTCGTATTCCGGCGGAATCACAATCGGGCGAAAGTTGTCACAAGGCGTGCTGCCGGGCAGGGGAGTGGCAGCATTACGGATCGCTTCCTCTCTCCGCGAGATGCTCAACGTCATTTCCTCTTCCTGCGATTTGAAGCAAAACGGGCAGGACTTGCCGGCAACATACCGGGGATCGTTCTGATCATCCGCCGCAAGCGGCGAGAGGCAGCGGAAGCACTGGGAGGAATCGGTTTCACGCAGGGCGGGATCAACACCAACGCGCTGATCGAAGACGAAGCATTCGCCGTCGTAGTGCGCCCCGCCGCATTCCTCGAAATATTTCAGGATGCCGCCATCGAGCTGATGGATGTTTCGGAATCCCTGGCTTTCCATGTAGGGGCCTGCCTTTTCACAACGGATGCCGCCGGTGCAGAACATAACTACCGGTTCGTCTTTGAGTGCTTCGGGGAGTTTGGCCACGGCCTG
The DNA here is from genome assembly GCA_947487745.1 of Spartobacteria bacterium. Taxonomy (GTDB): domain Bacteria; phylum Verrucomicrobiota; class Verrucomicrobiia; order Chthoniobacterales; family Terrimicrobiaceae; genus UBA967. Next base: position 4,182 of record CANKXQ010000096.1, read on the forward strand.
CGGAAAATCGCGGAAATGGTCGATGCCGGCCGGGAGCGCCCCGCGAAACGTGCCGAGCTTGATCTCATAGTCGTTCCGCGTGTCCAGAAGAGTGACCTTTCGACCCTCGTCGAGCCATTGCTTGAGCGTCGCTGCGGTCAGCTTGGGTGATGTGAAGCGCGCTGGATTGATGCCTTCCACTCCGAAGGCGATGATCTCCTTTTTAATCCTCACGAGCATTCGCGAGAAGGGTTGATGCTCACTCAGGCTGAATTTTGGAGCCAGATCGCCGAGTCCGGGAATGTCGCGCAGGGTGCGAAGCAGAATGTCGATGCACTCCGCGGAGCCGGCCACAAAGAGGTTAATGCCCTCGGTGCTGAGGAGAATCGTTCCCTTCAGGCGCTCCTGGCGGCAGAGTGCGATCAGGTTCTCTCGAAGTGGCTTCAGATCGCTCAACTCGGCAAAGCGATAAGCCGCGATATTGGTGATTTGATTTGAAACTGTGGCACTCACGGGCTGCTCAGACTCCTCCGAAGCGGCGGGAGCGGGATTTGTAATCCTCCAAGGCCTCAAAGAAATCCTCCCGGTTGAAATCGGGCCAGAACTTCTTGGTCACATGGATTTCTGTGTAGCTCAGTTGCCAGAGGAGGAAATTGGAAATACGCATTTCGCCCGAAGTGCGGATGAGTAGGTCGGGGTCAGGTATGCCGACCGTGTTCAGACGGGATTCGAAGACCTCGGTGGTGATGGCGTCAGGGTCCAATTTTCCTGTGGCGGCATCGCGTGCGAGCGACTGCACGGCATCGAGGATTTCGGCTCGTCCACTATAGCTCAGGGCGAGTGTGAAGTGGAGTTTGGTATTCACTGCCGTCGCCTCCATGGCCTCGCGCAGTTTGCGTTGGCAGACGCTCGGGAGTTCATGGATGCGGCCGATGTGGTGCAGGCGAATTCCCTCACGGACCATTTCGTCCCGTTTTTGGTTGAGGAAGTTTTCGAGCAAAAGCATGAGGCCATTGACCTCAAGGGCCGGGCGTTTCCAGTTCTCCGAGGAAAACGCATACAGTGTGAGATATTGCACACCTGTGTCCAAGCACGCCTGCACACAGCGTTCGATGGATTTCGACCCGGCTTCGTGCCCCGCAAGGCGAGGAAGTCCCCGTTGCTGGGCCCAGCGGCCGTTTCCATCCATGATGATGGCGACATGCTTGGGGGTGCTGCTCACGGTCAGAGTCGAATGGTCTGCGCACGGGCGGGCCCGATGCTCACGATGGAGAGCTTTGCGCCGGTGAGTTCCGCGATTTTTTTCACATAGGCGCGGGCTTTTGGCGGCAGGTCGGAGAATTTCTTGGCCTTCTCGGTGGATTTCAGCCAGCCGGGCATCTCGATGTAAACAGGCTCACAGCGGGAAAGGTGTTCGGAGTCGGTTGGCGGGAAGTCCAGCACTTTACCGTCAAGG
>CANKXQ010000097.1 GCA_947487745.1 Spartobacteria bacterium
CCGGGCGGCTCATCCTCTTTCTCTTTGCTGGAGGGGTGATATTGGCCTTCGTGCTGATGCATCGAGACACAGGCAAAACCACGAAGGTCACACCGGCAGTGCCAGCTCAGGCCACGACTGCCAAGGGCCACACGATTGATGAGGGGATTCCTGACATCAAACCGATGAGGCCAACTCCGACACAGACTCCTCTTCCCATAATGCCTGAGGTAAGGCCCGTGTCCGTGAAGACGACCTCCCATGCATCATGCGATCTTCGCGATGAAGGAAACCTCCCTGAGTGAGAACTATCTCCCTTACGGGCGACTGCTGAGCGCCAAGAGCAGATCATCGTCAATCAAGCCAAGAACTTCATTAAAAACTCAGGTGTGAAGCCCAGTTGATTATGGAGTGCCCCTGTCCGGAAACGGGCAGGGGCTTTTTTCATGGAAGAGCAACTCGCCAAACTCGATCTCTTCAAACCGCGCGTGGACATCGAAAGAAAATTACGCGCCATCTTGAAACTGAAAAACGCCAGAGAACCCCGAAGGGCGGCCTGAAAGCGGGTGCCCGGTTTACTCACAAAGCGGTAGCTCTGGCTTGGCGTCAGCGCCCGAGCTCTTTCCCTCCGGGGTTCGGCCTGCCGCTACCTCGCCCTCCGGACGTTTGTGAATAAACCTCCACTACTGTGTCTCCTTTGATTGAGGCAACGAGTAAGGGTCATTTTTAGCGACCGAAAAAGACTGCTCCTCAGGTAAAAAAATGAAGGAGCAAGGCCTGGGCCTTTCCCGAAGGGGATGTTTTCAGATCTTCGTCAGCCAGTGCTGAAGCAAGGTTGGCCGCAGGAGCGTCCCGGATTGGTAACAAAAGGTAACAAAAAATTCGCGGAATCTGCGTAAATCCGCAAGGTTGAGAAAATATGACCAAAATACCGCAGAGCCTTTGTTGATCTGCCTCAGAGAGGAATTGAGGCTGTTTTGGGGATGGTGCGCGATACAGGGTTCGAACCTGTGACCCCTACCGTGTCAAGGTAGTGCTCTACCACTGAGCTAACCGCGCGACAAGAGTTGATGCTTCTATCGCTCGCATGGCTCCACCGCAATATTTTTTCTGCCTTTTTTCTTGGATGCTCTGGCGGGTAGTGTTGGTAGCATGAGCTGGCAGACTTGTTTTTTTGATGTTTTGACGCGCGGCAAGGGTCTCAATGAAATCACTCCGCAAGTGCAGAGGGTCCTGCAGGGCACATCCATTCGGGAGGGCGTGGTTACTATTTTTATCAGGCATACGAGCGCGAGCCTTGTGATTTTTGAAAATGCAGACCCATCCCGCATCCGAATGTCTCGCACACGCACGAGCGAGGTTGTGCCTGTCTCCAAAGTGGAAATGGTTCTTGGGACTTGGGAGGGAATCTTTCTTTTCGAGCACCGCCGTGCTCCAGAATCCCGCCAGATCACGGTGAATGTCATGGGCTGTTGATTTTGCCTTGGAACCATCGGACTCTGTCTTTAACAATATCGTCCGTTGTGCGGGTGTAGTTCAATGGTAGAACGGCAGCTTCCCAAGCTGCATACGAGGGTTCGATTCCCTTCACCCGCTCGTTTCTTTTTCCCCCGAAGCCATTTCCCCACTCACATCGGATCATTGGGTTTTCACCTCATGGCGGTGCGCGATTCTGGTCGATAGTGTTCTTCTGCGATTGGTGGTAGCCCCATATTGCCGTCTCGATTGTATGCGGCTCAGAAGGGGAGTCACCAACCGCTACCCACTCACTTCATGCGGATCCGGTATCAGGGTAATTGCCGAGGTTCTGGCATGGCATTGGTTGGATTTGAGGTTTGCATCGACTTTGAGGTGTCGGGCGTATTATAAAGTTGTTGGTGTCAACCCATGATTAAATCATCCGCCTCTTCGCCTCGTTCCGGCCCCTGTCCGGCTCACCTGTGGATTTTTTCATCCATAGGAAAAAAAACCATTGTCGCTGTGACCGGCATTTTGCTGGTGCTTTTTGTGATCGGCCACCTGATTGGCAATCTCACCGTCTTCATCGGTCCGGATGCCTTGAATGCTTACGCCGAGAAACTTCACAGTCTCGGCCCGATCCTTTGGGTGGTGCGCCTCGGATTGTTGGCGGTGGTCGGTCTCCATATTTATTTCACGATGCTTCTCTGGAAAGAAAACCAGAAGGCTCGTCCGAAAAAATACATCGCTTCGAATCCGGTCGGCACGACTGTCTTCGCCCGCACGATGCGCCTCAGCGGAATCATCGTTCTGGCCTTTGTGGTGTTCCATCTCGCCCATTTCACCGCGCGGGTGGTGGATCCCTCGTTCCAGACCATGACCACAACACTCGACGGACGCCAGGTCCACAATGTGTATGGGATGGTTGTGAAAGGCTTCAGCAATGTGCCCGTCGTAGCCATCTATGTGGTCGGACTATTCCTCCTTACTTCCCACCTGAGCCATGGACTCAGCAGCCTCTTCCAGACATTGGGTATCACCAATACCCGTATTCGCAAAAACTATGAACTCGCTGGGCGCACGCTCGCCTGGTTGTTGTTCCTTGGTTATGTCTCGATCCCGATAGCAATCCTCGCCCTCGGACTTGGAAAAGGAGCCGCACAATGACACTCGACCCCAACATCCCCGCCGGTGCTCTCGACAAAAAGTGGACCACCTATAAAAACAACGCGAAGCTCGTCAGCCCCGCTAACAAGCGGAAGTTCGAGCTGATCATTGTCGGATCAGGTCTTGCCGGTGCCTCTGCCGCAGCCACGCTGGCCGAGCAGGGCTACAAGGTGAAATGCTTCTGCTACCAGGATAGTCCCCGCCGTGCCCACTCGATCGCCGCGCAGGGTGGCATCAATGCCGCAAAAAATTACCAGAATGACGGCGACAGCGTTTACCGCCTCTTCTACGACACGATCAAAGGCGGCGATTTTCGTGCCCGCGAGGCCAATGTGCATCGCCTTGCCGAAGTGAGTAGCTCGATCATCGACCAGTGCGTCGCTCAAGGCGTGCCCTTCGCCCGTGAGTATGGTGGCTTGCTCGATAACCGCTCTTTTGGCGGCGCTCAAGTGTCGCGCACCTTCTACGCTCGCGGACAGACCGGTCAGCAACTTCTTCTCGGAGCCTACGCAGGCCTCAGCCACCAGATTGCCCTTGGGTCGGTAAAAATGTTTCCGCGCACGGAAATGCTCGACCTCGTGTTGGTCGATGGCCATGCGAAGGGAATCATCGTCCGCGATCTGAACACCGGCGAAATCACCAGCCACGCGGCCGATGCCGTCTTGCTCTGCACCGGCGGCTACGGCAATGTCTTCTACCTTTCGACAAATGCCCGGGGTTGCAACGTCACCGCCACCTTCCGCGCCCACAAACGCGGAGCGCTCTTTGCCAACCCGTGCTTCACTCAGATCCACCCGACCTGCATTCCTGTGAGCGGCGACTACCAGTCCAAGCTCACGCTCATGAGCGAGTCGCTCCGCAACGACGGTCGCATCTGGGTTCCCAAGCGCAAGGAGGATTGCGGAAAAGAACCCTCATCCATCCCGGAGGCGGACCGCGATTATTTCCTCGAGCGCAAATACCCGAGCTACGGCAACCTCGCTCCACGCGACATCTCGTCCCGCTCGGCCAAAGAGGCCTGCGACGAGGGAAGGGGAGTTGGCCCCGGCGGACTCGGCGTCTATTTGGATTTCGCTGATGCCATCAAGCGCCTTGGTCAAAAAACCATTGAGGAACGCTACGGCAACCTCTTCGAAATGTATCAAAACATCACCGGAGAAAATGCCTACGAGCGTCCGATGCGCATCTACCCTGCCGTCCACTACACCATGGGTGGCCTCTGGGTGGACTACAACCTGATGAGCAACATCCCCGGCCTGCATGTGCTCGGGGAGGCGAATTTCTCGGATCATGGTGCAAACCGCCTCGGAGCCAGCGCCCTCATGCAGGGCCTCGCCGATGGTTATTTCGTGATTCCCTACACCCTCGGCAACTACCTCACCACGCAGTTCGGCAAGAAAGTCGATGCCAACCACCCCGCCTTCGAGCAGGCTCTCAAAGAAACGAAGGCCCATGTCCAGCGCCTCATCGACATCAAAGGCACGCGTCCGGTCGATAGCTTCCACCGCGAACTCGGCCTCATCATGTGGGACTACTGCGGCATGGCCCGCTCGGCGGAGGGTCTCACCGAGGCGATTGGAAAAATTCAAAAACTCCGCAAAGAGTTCTGGAGTGACCTCAAGCTCATCGGCGGCGCCGGTGGCATCAATATGGAGCTTGAGCGCGCTGGTCGCGTTGCTGATTTCCTCGAGTTCGGCGAACTCATGTGTCTCGACGCCCTCACGCGCGACGAATCCTGCGGCGGGCACTTCCGCACCGAGCATCAAACACCCGACGGCGAGGCGCTCCGCAACGACGAGCAATACTCCTTCGTTTCCGCTTGGAAATACGAAGGCGAGGGAAATACCTCCACGCTCATCAAGGAACCCCTCGTTTACGAACAGGTCAAACCCTCCACACGCAGCTACAAATAACCCGCAACCATGAAATTCCACCTCAAAGTCTGGCGGCAAAAAGATTCCCGCTCCGAAGGAGCACTCGAGGATTACACGGCTGAAAACATCCCCGCCGACGCCTCGTTCCTCGAGATGCTCGACATCGTGAACAACAGCCTCACTGGAAAAGATATTCCCCCCATCCAGTTCGACTCCGACTGCCGGGAAGGCATCTGCGGCAGTTGCTCGCTCACAATCAATGGCGTTCCCCACGGCCCGGGCCGTGGAACGACCTGCCAGCTCTATATGCGCAAGTTTCGCGATGGCGACACCATCACCATCGAGCCCTTCCGCGCCGACGCCTTCCCCGTTCAGCGCGATGTCGTGGTGGACCGCTCCGCTTTCGACCGCATCATCCAGGCCGGCGGCTACATTAGCGAGCGCAGCGGGTCCGCGCCTGATGCGAACGCCGTTCCCATTTCAAAAACCATCGCCGACAAAGCGATGGATGCCGCCGCCTGCATCGGCTGCGGTGCCTGTGCCGCCGCCTGCCCGAACGGTTCCGCCATGCTCTTCGTGAGCGCCAAGGTTACCCACCTCGGACTCCTGCCCCAAGGCAAGCCCGAAGCCGACCGCCGCGTCCTCGGCATGGTTCGCCAAATGGACAAGGAAGGATTCGGCAACTGCTCAAATTACTATGCCTGCGAAGCCGTCTGCCCCGCCGGCGTCCCCGCCGCCTTCATAGGCCGCATGAACCGTGAATTCACTGCCGCTTCAATGAAGGAAATGGCTGGAATGACCGTGTAAGACCAGTTCAGCTTGCATTTAAACTTTGAAATGTGGCGTGGGCGTCTTCGCATTCCCATTCACAGTCTACAAGTTGCAGGCCTGAAAACTTGCTGAGCGAGTAGGCGGTGCGGGCGTCTCCGAAAGAACCGCGGTTATCGATTTGATAACACCATTTGTCTCTAGTAGCCTGTCGGGGTTAACCCAAGTTTCGCAAGAATCTCAAGTAAACTGTTCATTATAAATGATCGTGTTTTTCAACTTTCATTTGTCGTGCCTAAAAATATCACGTTTTTCTTGACTTTGGTCCTTTTCTTTGTTATTTGTTGCGCGCATGTATTTTAGGACAAAA
>CANKXQ010000098.1 GCA_947487745.1 Spartobacteria bacterium
CCTTGAGCAGTGCCAGTGCCCCTTCAAAATCGCGGCGGAAGTAATGCTCCAGAGCCTGCGAGTAGGTTTCAGCGATCTGGATTAGTTCCTTCGGAATCTCCTTCTTCATGCCAAGCAGTTCGTAGATTTCGAGCGGTTCTGTGCGTCCGACTACGGCCACACGATCCAGCTTTCGCCACGCAAAATCAGAGCACCCAGCGGCGTCCATGGTGTCCGAGCTCGCAATGATGCGCGTGCCATAGATTTTATTGAGCCCCTCCAAACGACTGCAGAGGTTCACGCCATCGCCGATCGCCGTGTAGCTGAAGCGTTGTGCCGTTCCGACATTGCCAACCAATGCCTCGCTTGTGTGCAGACCGATTCTCACTTTGAGGCTCCAGCCTTGGTTCGCACGCTGCAGAAGTTGTTTCTGGGCTTCAATAGCAGTCCGACAGGCCGCCCGCGCATGCAAGGTGAGGGGAGCAGGGGCATTGAAAAGAGCCATCAAGCCGTCGCCGAGAAATTTATCGATGACTCCACCCTCCTTGTGGATGGCTTCACCAAACACCTCAAAGTAGCCAGTGAGTGTATCCACCGCCTTCTCCGGGGTAACTTTTTCGGCATAGCCGGTAAAACCCTCGATATCGCAAAAAAGCACCGTGATGAGGCGTTTCTCGCCGCCAAGCGAGGCAACGCCGCCCGTCTTGACCAAGTCGCGCACGATGTGGATGGGCACATACTTGGAAAAAGACTTCAGGCTATCGCGCATTCGGGCGATGGATTCCGAAAGCACGCGGATTTCGCGGATGAATGATTTGGGCAGTTGTATGGAATCCATTTCAAAGCGACCGATCCTGGAGACCTCGCTTGTGAGGCTCTGCAGAGGACTGCTGACGCGCTTGGCGACCAGGGTCGCGAGAATCAGCGTAATGACCAATGCCACTACGGAAAGAATGGCGCTGCTCCGCAAAGATTTCTCAACCGATCCAAAAGTTTTATGACGGTTGAAAACCACTGTGCTCAAGCATTTCACGCCCCCTGCGACCTGAGTCAGGCGGAGACCGATGATGAGACTTTGCCCATCCAATGAGAACTCCTCGACGATGCGTCCACTGCCATTGAAAAGATCATCTTTCTTTTGGTCGTCAGCCAGAAGAGACATCACTTTTGAAACGAGGGATTGGGCGTGTTTGGTTTTCTGTGGTGCCAGTAGTTGGCCATCCTCAAGGAAGACAATAGCCTCACATGTCGAGTTCTGCTGAAGTTCCGTGAGGTATTTTGTGATTTCCTCCAAGCTGAAATCTATCACCAAAACTCCGATCAATCTCTGTTCCTTATCTCTGTAGGCGAGGGAGCAGCTTATTCCCCGGCCACCTCCCACGAAATCATACGGCTTCGTCCACGTTAGGCCGCTTTTAGTCTGTGCTGCTTGAAACCAAGGCCTCGTGCGTGCGTCGAAGCCTTCAAATGTCTTTTCGAGATGCTCATTTTCCAGCGAACCATGGGGGTTGATATCCCAAGACTCGGCTTTGCCATCCTGAATATTTGAGACTCGGATCGAAATTTTGCCATCTTTGCTCTGCGCGCCGGCGAAGCTCCCATCGGCGAATCCAAAGTTGATCCATGTGATTCCCTTTTCAAACGCGAGGAGCGTTGCTAATTCCGTCGCCATTTCCTTGGGGTCGTTGAGAGGGATATCTCCAGAACGGAATCTATCAGTCAGTGAAAAGAGGATTCGCTCGCAGGGTTCAAACAGGCTCTCAATCTGCTCGGCAACCGAATCCAGGGATGCGTTGATCTGGCCCAGAGCCAATTCCTGAACAGCGGAATTTGTTGCATTGAATATCACCCATGTCACCACTGCGGACTTTGCAACGATCAGTGTGATAATGATGGCAACAAGAACTGAGCGGAAGGACATGAAATTAATTGTTCGTCGGAGGCTCGGAGGCGTCTTCGCCAGGCAGAATAGGATCAATCGCCTGAAAATCCACAGCGGGTGGCGCGTCTTTCAATCTCACTTCGGCAGGATTGCCTGCCGGCGTCGGATCTGGAATTGGCGAAAAGGCTGGGGGAGTGAAACGCAGATGAAGCGAAGTGTTTCTTAAAAAAACCTCCCGACCTGTCTCGCCCTGAGATCGCTTTAGGTCGATGGTCACGGTGTTCTCACCTTGCTCGAAGTGTCGCGCCGGAACGAAGAGCGAACCCTTGCGCCAACCAGCAAGAAGCAGGCGGCCATTCCAATCCGTAACCAACGAGGGATCATCCAGCGCAAATGAAGGAAAAGAAATTTGCCCCATCGGCGTGGCATTGACCGAGACCTGGAGTGTTGCCTCTGGATCAAGGCCCAAGGCTTCCAGATGAATCACAGCGCCCTCGACCTGCCCCTCCACCGGCGCGACAAATTCAATCACATCCTTGAGCGGTTCAACGGCTGCGGACAATTCGGCTTCGACAATCGTTCCGACCCTCACATCACCTGCGAGTGGCACAGGACGCGCCCCGCTCACCTCGCGGTCGTCATAGACCTGAAAAGAGTCATCAACCAGTGTCGCAGTGCGCCTGCCGCCCAATACAGCCGTTTCGTCAAGTCGAGCCGGTCTCACCGCAAGGCTCAACAGGGAGTCGAATTTTCCCGCATGCGAAACCACAAGAATGCCGCCATCCTTCGTGAGCGACTGCGGAAGCAGAACCGTGCGCGAGTTGAGGCCCATGGGATTCCCAATCTCGCCGAGCCCATTGGAAATAGTGGAATCCTCTTCCTGGTGCCTCCAACCGAGCGAAGGGCCGCCATCACCGGTGTCTTCGAAGACGACTGTCACGGCATACATCTCCACGGTGGACTCCTTCCACAGCGGTGAAATAGGAATTTCAACACGCCCGGAATCTGGCTTGATAGACGCCGGTCCATCCATCCAAGCGGGTAGGGGACTCATTTGGACGCCTGGTTTCAACGCGAGAAGGAAAGGATCAAATGTTCCACCGGCAGGAATCGAAAGCTCAACCGCGTGCGCGGGAGAGGACACAAAAAGTAAACACACAAAAGCCACCACACCAAACGAGCAGAATCGTTTTGATAATTTGGGATGGTTCATTTCTGTCATTATGGAAACTCGCTTTGCGTTTGCCCTAAGGTGTCGCGAGCATAATCTGATTCCTCTCTGTTCATGAAAGCAAAAGAAACCGATCCCCGCATCCACTCACTCACAGCTGAAGTCGCAGAAGGCAAAGCCACCCGATACATCGAGCAAATGATCGACACCGCGCTGGGGTTCGGCAGGGATCACGCCACCATCGCCGAACTCAAGCTCATGAGCCGCGCCCTGCGCGAAATGCGCACCGCCGCCCGTGTCTTCGCCCGTTACAGCCGCATCCGCAAGGTAGCCGTCTTCGGTAGCGCCCGCACGAAACCCACCCAGCCCGAGTATGCTCATGCCCTCGCCTTCGGGAAAAAAATCGTCGAAGCCGGCTACATGCTCATCACAGGCGGCGGCGATGGCATCATGGGTGCCGCTCAAGCCGGAGCCGGGGCCGAGAAGAGTTTCGGACTCAATATCCGGCTCCCATTCGAACAAGCCGCCAACCCGACCATTCACGGCGACCCGAAGCTCATCGACTTCAATTATTTTTTCACCCGCAAGCTGAACTTTGCCAAGGAGACCAGCGCCTTCGCCCTTTTTCCAGGCGGATTTGGAACGCATGACGAGGGCTTCGAAATCCTTACCCTCATGCAAACCGGAAAAATGCCCATCGTCCCAATCGTGATGGTCGACCGCCCGAACGGCCACTACTGGGAGACCTGGCGCCGATTCATCACAAACGACCTCCTCGCCAATGGCCTTGTCTCCGAGACCGACTTCCACCTCATCCACTTCACTTACGATGTGGACGACGCCGTGAAGCACATCTCGGACTTCTACCGGAATTTCCACTCCTACCGCTGGGTGCGCGAAAAAATGGTCATCCGCATCAACCACGCCCTCACCGGCGAAGCCATCGCCGACCTCAACACCCGCTTCGATGGAATCCTCGCCTCCGGTAGCATCGATCAAACATCCGCCCTCGAAGAAGAAGCTGACGACCACCACCTCCACCATATGCCCCGCATCGTCCTCGTGCCCAAGAAACGCGACTTCGGAAAAATCCGTTTGCTGCTGGATGCCATCAATCAGGCGCCAGTCGTTCCAGCGCAGTCGCAATAGCTGCACAGGATCACAGTATTTTGTAGTGCACCTTCAGATCGTCCGCTGCGTGCATCCGCTTGAAGAGGCGTTCCTCCGATCATTTTTGACCGGAGTTTGCCTCGTTCGATCCCGCTCATCTTGCCACTCTGTCTGCGGTCTATTTGAAAGGCGTCCGTTGGTGCTGTCGGAGGGGAGAGCTTTTAAATGGCGGACGGCGGCGCCGGTTCGATCGACGCTGGCGCTGCAATGAATGAGCACCGGTTTGGGGAGTTCGTTGAAAAATTCCTCCACCGCCTTCAGCTCACTGCCCGAGAGCGGCGGCCTCTGATGATCCACCGCAGGCGCATGCCCGACTTCGAAACCTGCATCACGGTGTAAGCCTGCAGCAATCCGGCTGGCAGACCCCCATACAGCTTCAAATGTTGGTCATTTAAAACACAGATGATCGATTTCGCTGCGATGGATTTGACCTCTGCGATCCAGTGGAAAATCAGTTCAGGCGACACTGGGACATTTGCGCCGTAGTCGTAACCAGGTCGCAATGTTGCAAAAAGCAGATCGGCTATTTCTATTCGAATCATTATTTTCGCCGCTTCAGCTGAACTTCTCGGCGAGGCTCATTTTAATAAGGCTTTGATAGCGGGCATCCTTTCGATTGGCCTCCTGCTTGATGCGCCCCAGCAACGAGACCGGCATCCGCAGCGAAATCGTCTCTTTGGAAAATTTCAAGTTCGGCATCGAAACCCGAACCGCGTTGAACAAATCCAAATGGTCGGTGCTTGTTTCTTCTTCACGCGCTGCTTTTTTATCTTTGATCGAGCGCATAGCTGGTTGTTTCTCTTTTGTTCATCGGTGTGGCCGAAATCACACGCAACAAATTTTTCCACGCTTTGTCATAGAGATCAGGGCGTTTGGCTGGAGGTTCTGGAATCAGCAAGAAAACCGCCTGAAAGAAAAAGATAAACAAAAGGCACGGAAAAGCTGTGATAGTCTGGTGAAGAAGAAAACATCAGCTACAGAAGCCAATTCTGGAAAAGAAATCCCGGAGTTGGAAATCAAGGTGGCGCATTCGGCGCACGACTGGCGGAGGGCAAAAGATGCGCTCGGCCGGGAATACGCGTTTTTGGAAGTGCCCGATCCCCGCCATCCCAAAAGTCGACGCCACCCGCTCCCGGCGATGCTTTCGCTGATCGCCCTGGTGTCCCAGAGCCAAAGAGAGGCCATCAGGTTGAGGGTGCGCGACAAGCAAACCAAGCGGCTCAAGATGCCCGGTTATGACGCGCTCAACGACCTTCTGGCTGCCGTTGATCCCGAGGCCTACGCTCAAGCCCTCACGGCCTGGCTGCAAGCCAACACCGGGTTGTTGCCTCGCAGTTTGGCTCTGGACGGCAAAAGCGTGGGTGATGGCCGATGCGGGATGATCAT
>CANKXQ010000099.1 GCA_947487745.1 Spartobacteria bacterium
ATCCAATCGCGCCGCTTTTGCCCAAGCCACCGGGTGAGCGAGAGATTTTGGATGCTCTGGCATGCGGGGGGTGCGCAATTTAGGGGAGATTCAAGGCAGCAATTTCAGTTCAATCGCCGGATTCGGGATTAGTGCGAAGACAACCAAGCGCCATCCGGCATGCTTCAAATCCCCAAGCCGCCGACCGGTCACAAGCCCGACCTCCAAGAGAAACAGGGTGAGAACTCCCCGGAAGGGCGCGTCAAAGAGTGGCGCGACCTGCTCGGCGCCTTTCTTGCCGGCCAGCAATCCGATAATCATGCCGCCGATGAGAAGCACAATCGATTTGCTGGTGATCAATTCCCGGAGCACTTCCCGAATGCTTCCACCGCCGGCTTTGATCGTTGCCTTTCCGACCAGGAATATGGCTACGATGATGGCCGGCACCTCCATCACAGCAAGCAATGCGGCGACATACGGCTCCGCGGAGACCTGCAGAATCTCGAGGAAAGCCAACGCCTCGCCGAAGGTGACCGCCGAGACCGACCCGTAGTGCGCGGCCAGCGCGGCAGCGTTCACGCCGTCGAATTTTCCGAATTTCCGGAGCAACATGTAGCTCCATACTGGAATTGCGAGGCTCAAGGCCAACGCGGCGATTAAAGGCCACATGAAATCCGAAAAGGCCACCCCGTCGAGCTTCGCCCCGCCTTTCAGCCCGATGGCGAACAAAAGATAAATCGTCATGGCCGCATAAATCTCGGGCGGAATCTTCAGATCGCTCCGGATCAGGCTGGCAACGATGCCGAGTATGAAGGCGAGCACCATCGGGGAAAGGAGGCTCAGGATGAGTGAGTTCAAGATATCCATGGTTTGTTCGTGGTTTATTGACTGCTGTTTTGTGTTATATTATTCCTGATATAAAAAACAGGAAAACAAATTCGTGTATTATATGTCGTTGTTCCTGCATCAACCCCTTTTCATGAAAAATTCAAAAAAACTTTCCGTCGCGCCTGCAGAAGCCCACGAACCGGGCTTCACCTACCTCACGAACCACACCCATGTGCTCGTTGCGCTGAGTTCCAATGCGGAACTGCGCGTTCGCGACTTGGCCGCCGCCATCGGCATCACCGAGAGGGCTGTTCAACGGATTCTTGCAGATCTCGAAGCAGTGGATGTTCTCGAGCGTGAAAAACTCGGGCGCCGCAACAGCTACCAAATCCGCCGGCAAGCGCGCTTACGCCACCCGTTGGAAGGTCACTGCACCGTCGGCGGGCTTTTGGATTGGGTGGGAAAAAGCGCCCGCCAAGCCAGCCAAAAAAACGGCTGAGTTTTTCTAAGCCATCCACCCTTTTCAAAATCACTCAATGGTAAAGATGGCGGTGAAACGGCTGATAGTATCGGTGCTTGTTGTAGTATCTCTGGTTTGAGTAGAAGCCCCTGTCGGGATAGGCATTCACTCTTTGGATGTATTGCAGGCTTCCTCCATAGAGGTATTTCCCATTGAATATGTAGCGACTATTGTAAATTCGGTCGATGTAGTGGAACCGACCGCTTTCGTAGCGTCCGCCAGTGTAATAACTGCCATTCCAGAAGTAGGCGTTCCCTGTGTAGCCGCTTGGGATCGAGGGCACTGCGCCGTCGGGAAGGACCTTTCCAAGGGGATATTCGCTGAATGTGCATGAGACCAAGAATCCCGCGAGCGCGAGAAGCGCGATTTTAAGCAGAGAGCGCATTTTCAGGATTTTCGCAGAGCATTCAGAACGGCATCGGACAACACCATCACGCCCGCAACCGCCAAAAGGAAAAAAACTATAGTTCTCATAGTCCGAAAGTCGCCAGGCAAAGGGGCGGCTGCCATGGGGGAATTGCCCCAACGAGCGACCACAATTCGACGAAATTGTAACATGGAAGCTCTTTGGTCACCACAGACCCGCTGGCTAATAGGAAAGCGCTTTGAAGCCCACTTTCACAATGCCTCGCTTCGTTTCTCAGATCGTTGGAATGGCTGCCGTTCTTTTGATTTTTTTGAGTTTGGCGCAGGCACAGGGCACTAAAAAGCAAGACCCTGCTCCCGTGGCAACCGCCGGCCTGACAGCAAACGAGTTGTTCGAGCAGGCGCGGACATTGTTCAACCAAAAGAACTACAAAGACGCGCTGGAGGCCTACCTGAAATTCAAAGCCGAATTCAGCACATCCCCCGATGCTGCAAAAGCGCTGCAAGACTCGCTTTACCCGCTCGCCATGTGCTTTGTGCAGCAGAGTCGCTTTGCCGAAGCGGTTCCCGCCATCACAGAAGCGCTGGAAGCAAAACCTCCTCTCTCTCCGCAACAGGTTCAGGAACTCACCTTCTGGCTGGGCATTGCCAACTTGCAAAACCAAGACCAAGCCGCTGCTCGCGCCTCGTTGGAAAAATTCATCGCGCTCTTCCCGCCGGGAGCCGAAAAAAATCCCCTCACGATCCGCCAGAATCCTGCTGCGGCGCGACTCAGCGAGGCCCGCATGCTGGTCGGCACTTCTTGGATTCTGGAACAAAAATATCGCGAAGCGGCGGATTACTACGCGGCCTTAAAACCCTCACTCAGCCCGGAAATACGGGGTCGTGCGGTCATTTACCAACTCCACGCGCTGCTTGAACTCGGAGACAACGACGCTGCCATGGCGGTGGTGAACGAGGAATTTCCCCGAATGCAGGACATTCCCCAACTCATCTCCTTTCAAACCCTCACACTGCAACTTGGCAATCGCTGGCTCGAGAGCGGAGAGTTTCGAAAAGCCATCATCTGCCTTCAGCGCGTCTGGCCGCGCGAGCGATTGCTCAAGCACCAAGCCGCGCGCCTGGAGGAATTGCGAACGCGGCAGGCCGCAGTCGGCGCCACGGACGACTCCTACCAGAAAATCCTCTACACGCGTCTGGTAAGCGAAGTCCAACGCGAGATGGAAAACTTCCAGAAAATCGAGAACTTCGACACGGCCCTGCGATTTCGTCTGTCCGTCGCTTATCTTCAGATGAAACGCCATCGCGAGGCAGCGCTCACCATGTTCGGCATGCTCAAGGATCTTCCGTCAGACAAGTTGGCCGAACAAGCCGCTATCAATGTCGTCCGCTGCTGGAGTGCCTTGGAGGACTGGCCGCAAACCATCGAAGCCGCGAAGGAATTCACACTCAAGTTTCCCGAGTCACCTCTCCTGCCGCAGGTCCATCTCATGCAAGCAGAGGCCTTGCAATCCAGCCTCCGCTACGACGAAGCCGCAACCGCCTTCGAGGAGATTGCCAAGCGTTTTCCAAACTCGGAATCCGCACCGAGGGCATCTTTCCTGAAAGCCTTCTCACTGCTTCAGGCGGAAAAAAACGCCGACGCCGCAAAGGCATTTGAAGACTTCCTGACGCGATATCCCAAACACAGCCTCGCCGACAGCGGCGCCTACTGGCTCGGCATGACCTACTCCTTCGACAAGCAATTCGAGAAATGCCGCGAACTCATGGATGCCTACCTGCAAAAGCATCCCAAGGGCCTGCACAGGGGCTCTGCCGTCTTCCGCAAAGCCTATTGCTCACAACAACTCGAACGCTACGGCACAGCGGTCGATGAACTCCACGACTACCTCGAAAAGTTCCCCGGCGAACCCGAAAATGGCGAGGCGCGAGTTCTGCTCGGCAACGCCCTTATGAACGAGGGCTTCGTCCCGGAAGGGATCGCGGCTTTTCGAGAAATACCCGCGACGGACACCAAGCCCTACGAGGAGGGGGTCTTCCGCACCGCCGAGGCCCTCAAACTTCTTGAGGACTATGAAGGATACCGCACCCTCATGCAGGATTTCGCCAAGAACCACCCTCGCTCGCCACGGGTTGCCGAGGCGATTGCCAATCTGGGCTGGTATTACCGAAAGCAAGAGCAACCCGCGAAAGCCCGCGAAATTTACTGGCAGGCGATCCGAGACCACGGCAACGACCCCGAAATCCGCTCGGTGGATGACCTCTTTCCCTCGCTAGCCCGTCTTTACAAGGGACCTGCGGAGTCCGCCGAATACCTCGCACTCCTCGGCGATCTGCTGGCCGAAGCGGGCAACGAAAAAAAGGACACCCTTCGCATGCGACTCCTGCACGCGCAGGCTCAGGCGTTGAAGAAAACCGATCCCAAGCGCTCGCAAGGCCTCCTGATCGAGGCGGCGGCTTTGGCCGATGTGCGCGAGACCAATCCCGCGCTGCTCGTTGATTTTGGCAATGCCCTGCTGGAGTCCGGTCAGACGAAGCAAGGCGAGGAAATGCTGCGCGATGCGCTGCGATGGAACCCCCGCGCGATGCAGAAGGACCGCATCCTCGCCGCCCTTGGGGAAATGGAACTCCAGCAAGGCAACGAAAAGGCCGCCCTGGATTGGTTCAACCGCTTCGAACGCGAAAACCTCGGCACGCAACTCTTCGCCCCCACGATGCTGTCGAAGGCCAAACTCCTCCAAAAGCGCGGACGCCTCGCCGAGGCGCGTAGGGTTCTCGAAGAGGTGCTCAAAAATGAAGCTACATCCGGCGAGAACAAGGCCGAGACACTTTGCCTCATCGGCGACCTTCACATGGCCGAGGAGAATCCCAAACTCGCCATCCCCTACTACCAGCGCGTTTACCTCATGCACGGCCGCTGGAGACCATGGGTGGCCCGCGCCTACGCGCGCAGCGGCGAGGCATTTGAAAAAATCCAGGACTCCACCGCAGCCCGCCGCACCTACAGCGAGTTCCTGTCCAAAACCGAGCTCGAGGATTTTCCAGAATCAAAATCCGCCCAAGCCCGTCTGCAGGCCCTTGGCGGACCTCTGCCTTCAAAATCCGGTGAAAAAACAAACCCGTCGGAGGAGTCACCCGAACAAGGATGAAACGCACACTCCTCATCCTTCTCGCCGCGACATCCATCTGCCACGCGCAGGATGTGCTCGAAATGAAAGCGGGCAACCGCCGCGTCGGGAAAATCATTTCAGCGGATGAGAAATTCATCCGTTTGCAACTCGATATCCCGGCACAGGCGGGATCCCCTCTGCAGGCGGCTCCGTCCATCGCCTTGCCGAGAAATGATGTTCAAGCGATCGATTTTGCAATCGATACAAGCCGCGACGCGGCCGTCCACTCCGCAGCGATTCAAGACATTCCCGCCCTCGAACAGCATTGGGAAAAATTCCGCCCCTGGCTCGATTTCCCCCGCTCCCCGTCGGCATCCATCGGCTCTGCGCTCGGAAACGCCCTGCTGGCAACCAAGGAACGAAAGAATGCCGACCGGGCACTCGAGTTGTTCACGCTCATTGAAGAAAAGGCGTGGCAGGCATCGGACAGGGCCCGCGCCCGCGAGGGACGCCTCCGCGCCATGACCGCCACGGGCAAGGCCGCAAAAGCCATCGAAGAGGCCAAAACCCTTGCTGTAGAAACGGAGGACCCCGAAATCCTCATCGAAGCGAACTACCTCATGGCCCAGGCTGCGGAAAAATCCCTGCGCGCCTTCCTGAAGGAAAACCCTCGCTGGGACATCGACCCCGCCGTGACCGACGAACGCCACCAACTCC
>CANKXQ010000100.1 GCA_947487745.1 Spartobacteria bacterium
GAGCACCGGGATCCATGTAAAGCACGGTGCCGATCCGGTAGGCGTATTGGGGAAACCTATGGCTGATGTGGCCAGCTGCTCGAGGGTGGGAGACATTTGCTGCGGCACGGTAGGGATTGATCCACGCATGAACCTCCAAGCCGCGCTTGCGGGCTTCGCTGATAAAAAAGGCGAGCGGGTCGTAGCCGGGCGACTGTCCCTGTTTGCCAGTGAGGAATCGGCTCCATGGCTCAAGCGGTGACGGGTAGAGGGCATCGCTTTCGGGGCGCACCTGCAGAAGAACGGCATTGAGTCCCGCGCCCTTGGCGGCATCGAGCAGGCGCACGGCTTGGGATTTCTGCTCCTCCACGCTCAGGCCTTGTTTGGAGGGGAAATTGATGTTGTGCACGGAGGAAATCCAAGCGCCCTGCATTTCGGCGCGGGTGATTGAGATTGTGGCGAAGAGAAGGATGGCGAGTGGAGCAAGGAGGCGTTTCATTTCAATAGAGGAAAGATTCTTCGGGAGCATCGGTTTCGGTGGTGGATTCGGCAACGATAACTGGCATGTGTCGGCCGCTTTCAACGGGGAAAGTGGCTTTGCCGCGCACTTTCACCCACGTCATTTTCGGCAGGTCGATGGCGGGGTTGGTTTGGACGCTGATCGCGACTGGGCGCGCATCTGCGGCACAGCACATGACAAAAAGGCGTGTCAGATTGAAGCGGTCGCCGTTGGGATTTCCCGTGAGGGCGGGCAGGAATTGTCCGTTGACCTCGACCTGTTTGTTTTCAAAATCCTCGCGCATCGTGGGCTCGCCCGCCGCGTAGAGCAGGTCGACCGCCTCCGCCATGATGTAACCATCGGCGTTTTTTTTGAGGTAGAGCGAGGGATCCATCATCGTGCCTTCGGCCACGGAGCCGTCCGCATTCGGCAGCCCGGCATCCATTGGTGGTGAAAATCCCGGCAGGTCGGCGATATTGTGGACCATGCCGCGATTTAGGACGGCAGTCGCTCCGAAGTTGCTTGGTGAGAGCTTTGTCGCGGCGAGGAGAGGGATTGTCAGCAAGAGGAGAGGGAAAATTCCGATGTGGGAGAGCCCGTGTTTTCCCGACTCGCTGGGAATCGTCAGCAGCAGGGCCAAAGAAAGCAGTAGCAGCACGCCTCCCGAGATAGCAGTGTAGATGTGAAACGCCGGGTGCAGGTAGGAGGCGATGCGATCCGAGAGGTAAAAGTAGCTCAGCACGATGCCCCAAACCATGAGGACGCCGGAAGCTGCAAATCGTGAAAGGATGCCGGTCATGGCAGGACAACTGCGAGCCTCAGGCAGAGCAGGCCAATTATGACAAAAAGCCCTGCGGCCAGAGTGGCAACAAATCGGCGCGTGAAGACGGCGCTGTAAATGAACGCCAGCTTGAGATCCATCATGGGACCGAACACCAGGAAAGCCAGTTTGGCAACCGCTGGAAAGGCGACGAATGTGGCCGCGATAAAGGCATCCGAGGAACTGCACAGCGAAAGAATCCCCGCCAGTGTCATCATGGCCGGAATCGCCAAGCGGTCATCGAGCGACAGCGGCAGGAAAAGCTCCTGATTCACCGCCGTGCTGAAAACCGAAGCCACGCCGACTCCGAGGATGAAATAGACCATCACATCCAGAAAATCCCGCACTCCGGCATCCATCGCGGCGATGAGCCTGCGAAGGAAAGGCAGGGCTGACGGGCCGCCCTCTCCCGCAGGGCCGGAGAGGGTGACAGACTCCAGAACTGTTTTTTTCAAAACAGCTCCGATTGGGAGGTTCAGCACGGCGAGGCCGGCGAGCACGGCGACAAAGAATCCGAGCCCGAGTCGCAGGGCGGTGAACTCCGCCGCGCCCTGTCCACGGAATGCGGCGTAGGTGCTCAAGGCGGTGATTGGATTCACGATGGGTGCTGCCAGCATGTAGGCGACGGCGCTTGAGACAGGCAGGCCCTTGGCGATGAGGCGGCGGATGACCGGCACGATGCCGCATTCGCACATGGGAAAAACGATTCCGAGCACCCCGCCGAGGCAGACGGCGGCGAATGCGTTGCGGGGGAGGAGGCGCGTCATCACGCGTGCGGGAAGGAATTGCTCGATGAGGCCGGAGAGCAGCGTGCCGAGGAGTATAAATGGCACACCCTCGAGAAGCACGCTGATGAAGGCGTAGGAAAAATCCTGCACGCTGAAGGTAAACCACGGCGCGTTCATGGGGATTTGGCTTTTTCGCGGCGTTTGCGTGAGAGGTAGAACCATCCGCCCGGGAGGCCCCAAAGCAGGTAAACGACCATGCCGGTTATAGAGACCAACATGCCGGTGCCCTTTGCCACACCGCAGAGTTCGTGCAGGAGTTCATCAAGAAGCGCCTCGCGAACGCCGATGCCATTCAGGCTGATCGGGAGCGAGGAGACAGCCGTCACCAGCGGCATGATCGACATCATGTCTAAAAAATTCACCTTCGGCGTGAATGCGCGCGCTACGAAATAGAACGCGGCAAAAAATGTCAACAGCATCGGGATCGTATAGAACGCGCCGAGCAAGGCCTCGCGCCGGTTTTCGATGCAGAGTTGCCAGAGCGTGGAGAGCTTCACGATAGCCTCGCGGAAAGGCATTCCAGGCGGGAGGCGTTCGACCAAGTGGCGTTTCGTGAGAACGAAGGACGTCGCCAGGCCAAGTGCCATGGTGAAAAGCACAATGGCGAAAATTTTCATTGTGTTGCCCACGGTGAGGCTCTGCGAGAACCACTCCGTGCGCCCCCAAGCAAAGGCGAGGCCCATGGCGACAAGCACAAGTATAGCGAGGAGCCGATCCACCGCGACGCTGAGAAAACCCGCCGTGCGGTGCCCGGGGTGTTCCCTCATGAGATACAGCACACGCACCACATCCCCGCCCGTGGTGCCGGGCAGGAACTGATTAAAAAACGCGCCGATGAAAAAAAGGCGTGTGGTTTCGGCAAGTGGGACCTGGAGGTGGAGCATTTTCAGGAAAAGTTGCCAGCGGATGATGCCGAAAAACTCGCAGGCTCCAGCGGAGATCATCGCGGCAAGCAACCACCACACATCGGCCCGCGCGATGGAGTCAGCCATGTCCGCCCGGCGGGCGGGATCGTGAAGAAGCCACCAGAGCAGGCCTATGGTGACAAAAACCTGGAGGATTTTTACCAACCACTCTCCAAGGGGGGATTTTTTCTTCCCTCCGTCGGGTTCGTTTTTTTCGTCTGGATCCAACCCGTTTTGTGGAGCCATTTCAGGAATTACTCGGCGGCGGCGACCTCGCTAATTGGCGCTTTGCGGCGCCTGGTGGTTTTGACCGGTTTCGATTTATCAGCCGTTCGTTTGCGGGCGCTCGTGGGCGCTGGCTCCAAGGCAGGTTCGGGCTCTTTAGTATTCAGTAAATCGAATCCCGGGAAGACCGGGTGGGAGTCAATCTTGTCTCCGGGGGCGTGACCGTTCACTTTTTCGCTCATCGGCACTTCTTCTGTGGAGGCCGTCTTTTTTTTACGAGTGACGGGTTTTTTTGCGGTTGCCGTGCGCTTTTTCGGAGGAGGAGTTTTTTGGTGATGGATTCGGCGGGCGTTGAGCAGTTCAGGAATTTCGAGTCCCTCATCTTCGAGTCCCTCGAATTGTTTTTCGACCGGAGATTTGCCACTGAGGTGGTCTGCCGTGGCTTGAAGCAGGCGAGTGACATTTGTTTCCCAAGTCGCATGGGCTTCGTAGCCCTCCCAGTCGGGTTCGGGAAGTTTTCCGTGCAGGAGGGTGGCCATGCCGTCCGCCACTGCATCGCTCGAATCCGGTTCCACATAGACCCCGAGTCCGAAGTGTCTCACGAGATCCTTCATCGGGCTTGAGCCGCTTGAAGCCAGCACCTGGCGGCGGGCATTGACGGCTGTGGTCAGCGTGGCCGTTTGGGAATGGAAGGATCCGGCATAGGTGAGAAGTATGTAGTCCGCTGCTTGGAAATAGCTGAGGCGTTTTTCATCCCCCACGAATTCGTCGGAAATATAAACACGCTTCGAGAGCCCCAGGTCGTCGGCGAGCATTTGATAGTATTTCAAAGGCTTGTCCTTGTGGGATGAAACGCTGCCTATGATCACGAGGTGAACGTCCGGATTGTCACTCAGGGCTCGAATGGCCAGATCGATGTTCTTGTGGTTTCGAATCGTGCCGAATGCGAGTAAGGCTTTTTTACCGCGAGGAACTTTCCAGTTGGCGCGGATGGTTTTGGGGTTTTGATGGATCGCCTTGGTGGATTCAGGGCCGAGAGGGACTTCGACCGGATGGATATGGCGGGGCAATTGACTGCCACCGGAGAGGCGTTTGTGCGCTATGGCGATTCGGAACGGGCTGAAGGAAAGCCGCGCGCAGAGTGTAGTCCACCATTTAGGCCCGAACGTATGGTCGCGAGTTGAGAAGTGAAGATTCGTCGCATAAACGATACGAAAAAAATTCGAAAGAACGATATGCGGCCAAATCCACAGGCCGGCTTGGGTGTCCGTGTGGCTGCCCGTGAGCACGATCAATGGCCTTTTGGAGTAAACCTGCCATGCAAAAAGCCATTGATTTAAAATTGTTTGCTTTGCTTTCGCTGCTTTTCTCGAAATCAAGCCACCTTCTTGCGTTGCTCCCTCGGCCATGCAGGGGAGGTTCGGATAGTCTGCTTGGCGTGTGCGCAAGTAATTGGGGCTGCAAAGCACGAGAACTTTAATTCCAAGTTCATGCAGGGCAATGGCCTGGCGGTGAACTTGGTCTGCAATCGCTCCGTGTGATCCTGGGCAGTGGATCAGGACGTCAACGGAAGGTTGGTGGTTGGCGGGCATCGTCTCGGAAATTTTTTCTAAAAATGGCGCTCTCTAAATGTTGCGTTGCCTTTTTTCATGCCCACTGAGCCGTTGACGCGCTTGTGGGCTTTTAAAAATGGGTCTGACCACACTCGGGAGCAAGTCCTTTTTCTTCTTTCTCCGGAATGCAGAGATGCTCCGCTACGGCCTTGATTACAGTCCCGGGCTGGAGTGCATGATGCCGCCATCGGCAAAGATGGTGGTCGCGGTGAGGTAGCTGGCACCTTCGCCCGCGAGGAATGCCACAACGCTTCCGATCTCCTCCGGTTGGGCCATGCGGCCGAGCGGGATCGCGTCGTCGAGTTTTTTCAGCAAGGCGGGATCCTTCATTGTCGAGGTGTTGATCGGCGTGGCCACGGCTCCGGGGCCGACGGCTGTGACCAGGATATTGTGCGGAGCGAGTTCCAAGCCGGCCGTGCGGGTCAGCATGCGCATGCCGCCTTTTGAGAGGCAGTAGGCGGTATTGCCTGGCATAGGCCAGTCTTCGTGAACCGATGTGATGTTGATGATGCGTCCACCGCCGCCTTGGGCGATCATTTGCTTGGCGGCGATCTGGGTGCCGAAGAAGGCGCTCTTGAGATTGATGTCGAGCACGCGTTGGTATTGTTCCTCGGTCGTATCGAGCACGGAGGTGCGTGTCTCCACGCCCGCATTGTTCACCATGATGTCGAGGCGGCC
>CANKXQ010000101.1 GCA_947487745.1 Spartobacteria bacterium
GGCGGGGCGTTTGAAAAACCACTCGGGATGCGCGTGCACATAGGGATGGTCGGGCGAGCAGTTGATCGCAAAATCAAGGGCGATCTCCATGCCTCGCTTGCGGATTTCGGCCACGAGCCAGTCAAAGTCCTCCAGCGTGCCGAGCTCGGGCGCGACATCCTTGTGTCCACCGCCATTCACGCCCTGCTTGTTGTTTCCTATCGCGTAAGGCACGCCAGGCTCGCCGGGCTCACACTTGAGCGAGTTGTTCCGCCCTTTGCGGTTGCTCGTTCCGATTGGGTGGATGGGTGGAAAATAAATGACATCAAATCCCATCGCCCTCGCATCATCGACACGCGGCAGGCACTGGCGGAATGTCGAACCAGAGTCCGCCTTGCCCTCCGCCGAACGGGGAAAAAACTCATACCAGGCAGCAAAGGCGGCCCGCTCGCGATCCACCCCCACCGGGTGAAATGGCTCCGCAACCGTGGCCAACGAGCGGTCGGCATACACGCGCATGAGGGCGCACAGCGAGGGATCATGCGCGAGGTCGTGGGCCTGCTGAGCATCAGCCACCCGCATGGCGGCTCCAGATTTTTTCAAAGCCTCGCCATCAGAAGTCTTGCCCGCACGGGCGGCCGCCGACTCGATAAAAGCCGCTCCCTCGAGAATCTCGCTCTGGAGTTCGCGAAGCCCGGCTGCGAATTTTTTCTCCAATTCGTGCTGCCAGGAAAAAAACACATCCCCCCATGCCTCGATGGTGTATTCCCAAGCCCCCTCGGCCGTGACGCAGAGAGTGGCGGTCCATCGGTCGTTTTGCATCGGGCGCATCGGCGTTTCGTTCCAAGCCTTCTCCCCTACGCGGCGCCACTTGAGAATCGCGGCCACCTCGTCATGCCCCTCCTTGAAAATGTCCGCTTCCACCGTGATCTCGCCACCCACCGGGCGCTTGATGGCAAAACGGGCGTTGTCCAATGAGGGAGTGATGCGTCGAATGACGACTGTTTCAGGGCTTTTTGTCATGACAGGGAGTTGAGTTTTTGAATTAGCGAATTTGGATCGGCAAGACCGGCTTCTTTGAGCTGCTCTTGAGTGAAAACAGCCATCTGGAGATCAATCGGCACCACACCTGCCGATGTTTTCACAAAGTTGTCAGGCTTGGCATCCACAATAACGACTCCATCAAGCGGGCGATACCAACCGAAATAGGAATGCGGAGCCGAAAAGAAACCATCCGCTCCAAGGCGCTCGGCAATTTCGTCCATTGTGGGAGCTTTTCCGCCTTCGAACCATTCTTGAGAAATCCCGAAGGACGGCCGCCCCGGAGGCTCAAAGAGAACCATGCTCGGCTTGTCCGAGATGGAAACTCCCTCCAAGCGGATATCGCTTCCGAAGACAGCCACCTGCAATGCCTGCCTGATGAGGTATTCTGAAGGAATCGCGTTTGCCCGATCCAGTCGTCCATTGTTCGGCATGGGTATCTGGCCATAAACACCGGGCCAGGTTCTTTTGACAGCTCGACTATCGGACTGTCTGTAGTGAACCTCATGTTCACTCGTGGAATTCGAGACCAGCGGAAGGTCATCGATTTCCTGGGGATCAATCAGGCAGGAGTTGGCTCGAGCCCAGCTGCCAAGAGATTCCGTCTCGCGGATTCGCGATGCATCTCGGCCTCCTTCTTGGCTTCCTCCGGGGTTGATCTGTGAGGCTGCATCGAAGAAAGGACGCGTTTGATCCGTTTGGTTTCCGGTCCAACTATCACTTTGAATCCAGCTTGTGTCTTCATTTGTGGAAGGAAACTCCCCCGTCACAGCTGCCGTGTCAATAGAGGACTCGGCAACGACTGTTTCAGGGCTTTTTGTCATGACAGGGAGTTGAGTTTTTTGACCAGCGGCGCGAGTCCATCGAGTGCGGACGCGACTTCGAGGAGGGAGCGCAATGCGACTGGCGTGTGGGCGAGGAAATCGGGGCGGTTTTTTTTGAGTCCAAGAAATCCGTAGGCGCCGAGGGCCTGCATGAGACGCTGCAGTGCGCACCAGCGGAAGATCTCGTCGAAATCGGAATCGACGGGGGTGCCGTTTTGCTCCAGGCGTTTTTTGTAGAAAGCGAGCAGCTCGCAACGCTCATCGGAGGTGAGCGCGACATAAGGGTCGTAGATGAGGGAGGCGAGGTCGTATTGGGCAAGCCCGTAGCGCATGCCTTGAAAATCGATGAGCCATGCTGCGCCCTCGTTGATCATGACATTCTGCGACTGGAAATCCCGGTGCACGAGCACGCGCGGACGGGCGGCGAGAGACTCAGCAGCCCCACGCAGGGCGGGAAGAGTAGCCAACTCGGCGACTTCGGACTCGGGTGTTTGAAAATAATTCCCCAGGCAGTTTTCAAAAAAATACCCCTGCTCCCAAAGGTAGAGGTCGGCATCAAAGACGCGCTCCAAGCGCAAATCCGCGCCGGTCGCCAACTCCGTCGCCTGCGTGTGCATACGCAAAACGCCATCGAGCGTGGATTCATAGAGAGCGCGGCGTGGCGTCCAAGGGGCGTTTCGGAAGCTCCAGAGATCCTGTTCACCAAGATCCTGCATCCAGATCAATCCCTCCTCCGGATCGTGATGGTGAATCTCAGGAACCGGCACTCCTGCGCCATTCAGGAAGCGCGCGATATCCACATAGTGGCGGTTTTCCTCTTTGTGGCCGGAGTATTTGACAAAGATCATCGACTCGTCGCCGAATCGAATGCGGTAGAACTTTCGCTCGGATCCACCTTTTTCAAGCGGAGTCACCGCTGCGTTGCCGTTCCCGGTTTTTGGAAAGCGTTCGTTCGTTAGGGAAATGACATCGGCTTCGGCAATCATGGATGGACGCAAACTCAACACCCCCACCCGCCTCGTGGGAAGCCCAAATCAAAAGGGCGCGGTGGTCGAGGATTGCGCCAGCATGAGGGCGTCGATCGCCTCTCGCGAAGCGGCGGCGACCTCGCGTCCCACGGGGTCGGCATCCGCAATCGTAGCAATGCGGGCGGAGCGTCCCTCCAAAAGCTCGGACCCGAAAACTTCAGAGATCAAATAACACCCCCGAAGCAGGCTGATGAGTGTCGCATCGAAATGCGTTGGCAGTTCTTCGCTCTGGATCAGGCGGGAGAGGCGTGTTCTCACCTCGATCCGCTCTTCGTTGTGAACGGTGGGATAACGCCGCAGGCCGATGACCCAGAGGATTTTTTTGTCCTGGCGCTTAAGAATGCCGCGCTCGATGAGGTGGTCCAACGCTGCTTTTTCGATGTCGCGCTTCTCATCGGATAAAGTCAGGAGCCAATAGGCAATGGAATGGCATTTCTCCGAAGCGGTAATCTTCTGGAGCCAGGGATCGAGAAGCGGATTTCCCGTCGGCGCGGCATTGAGGACTTCGACGCACTTGGTTCGGGTCGCGATGCGCCCGGCCATTTCCAAATCCGCCAAAACAGCACCCGCCAAGCCATAGCCGATTGCCTGAGGCATCAGCGGCAGGTGCGCGCCGGTGGCATCATCCAACGAAAGTAGAACAATTTCTTCGACAAGTGCGAGTGGCGGATTCATAGAAAAAACATATCCTCAAATTCCAGAAATCCAGCACCGCAAGGTGAAGACCCCATGCGGGTCTCAGGTGTATTTCACGACTTCCTCGATCGTCGTCAGGCCGTCATAGATCGAGCGCAGTCCGTCCTCGCGAAGCGTGGTCATGCCAAGTTCGATGGCTTTTTGACGAATGAGGATGCCGGGCGCGCGGTCATTGATCATCTCGCGGATGGGGTCCGAGATTTTCAGGAGTTCGTAGATGCCCTTGCGGCCTTTGTAGCCGGTCTGGTTGCAGGCCTCGCAGCCTTTTCCGTAGTAGAAATTTTTGTCGCCGATGTCGTGGATACTGAGGCCGAGGGAGGCCAGAACCTGCTCACTGGGCTCGTAGGCCGTGCGGCAGGCGGTGCAGATTTTGCGGATGAGGCGCTGGGCGAGAACGCACTCGAGCGAGGCGGAAATGAGAAACGGCTCGATTCCCATATCCATGAGACGGGTCACCGCTCCGGTCGAGTCGTTCGTGTGGAGTGTGGTGAAAACCAGGTGACCTGTGAGCGACGCTTGAATCGCAATCTGAGCGGTCTCGGCATCACGCGTTTCACCGACAAGAATGCGGTCAGGATCCTGACGCAAAAACGCGCGAAGAACGCGGGAGAATGTCAGCCCGACGGCATCGTTGATCGGCACTTGGATGATGCCATCGATCTCGTATTCCACAGGATCCTCTGCGGTGAGGAGCTTGGAATCGATGGTATTGATCTTGCGCAGGCAGGAATAAAGCGTGGTGGTCTTTCCGGAACCGGTCGGGCCGGTGACGATGAAAATGCCGTTGGGTTTTTCAATCACCTCCAGAATGTAGGCCATGATGTCCGGCGGCATGCCGAGCGTATCGAGTTCCAGATTCACGCTGGAGCGGTCGAGAACACGAAGCACGACACTCTCGCCGAAGGCCGTCGGCAGCGTGGAAACGCGCAGATCGACCTGGCGGCCATTGATCATGCGCTGAATGCGTCCATCCTGCGGCAAGCGGCGCTCGGCGATGTTGAGATTCGACATCACTTTGACGCGAGAGATAACCGGCAACGCCAACTTGAAGGGAGGCGGGTCGAGTTCATAGAGGGCACCATCCACCCGGTAGCGGATTTTAAATTCGGTCTCAAAAGGCTCGAAATGGATATCACTCGCCCGCGCCGAAACAGCCTTGTCGAGGATGAGATCAACATATTTCACCACTGGAGCCGCGTTCGCCTCAGCGGTGACCGCCTGAAGATTGAATTTCTCCTCGGGGCCTTCCTCAACCGTGATATCGCCGCCAAGTTGGGCGAGAATGTCCTGAATATTCGAATCCTCGGATCCATAATGCTCGCGGATGAACTTGCGGACTTGGGGAGGAAACGAAACGACCTGCACGATCTCGCGGCCAAGCGCGAAGCGAATGTCCTCGAGCGGATGCGAATTCAGCGGATCCGCAAGGGCTACAAAAATGGTGTTTCCAGATGCGCCCACAGGTAAAACGCCGTGCAAACGCGCGAGACCGGATGGGATCAGGCTGAGAGTGGATGCGTCGGCTGTGAATTCGCTCAAGCTGTGCGCCTCAGAGCCGATGGCCTCGGCGAGGACAATCTCGAAGCCCGACTCATCGACCAGCTGGGATTCGATGAAAACCTCCTCGATAGGCTTGGAACCGGCCTCGGCCGCTTGAATGAAAGCCTCGGCCTGCTCAGGCGTGAGGTAACCCTTTTCCACAAAAATGTCGGTGACTTGCCGGGAATCCATGTTGGTTAATCCAAATCCGCCATTGTTGAACTGATGACTTCGTCGGCGGTGGTGAGGCCGGCGAGCACTTTGCGCACTCCATCCTCGCGAAGAGTCCGCATGCCCAACTCACGGGCGCGTTGGCGCAAGGCGATGGTGGAGGCGTTGTTGTTGACCATGTTTCTCACCGCGTCATCGACGAGGAACATTTCAAAAATCCCCATTCGGC
>CANKXQ010000102.1 GCA_947487745.1 Spartobacteria bacterium
TTCCGAATGGCTGGCCATGCGGATTCCACGATTTCGTAAATGATCCACCCCAGCATCAGCACCGTGAGGAGCGAGGCCGCTTGACACAGGATTTTGAACAAATCCGGCGCCGGTCGATAGCCGGCCGGCGAAATGATGTCTTTCTCGGGTGCTGACACTTTGATGGGAGTCGAGGTTATTGGACAGTGGCGAGTGCCGCTTTGGACTTCTCGACGACGGCTTCCGGTAGCGGGACATAGCCGAGGCTCTCGGAGAATGACTGGCCGTCCGTGAGGCTCCAGGTCACAAATTCTTTGAGCGCCTTCAGCTTCGCAGGATCGGAGTATTTTTTGTAGAGCAGGAGCCAAGTAAAGCTGACGATTGGGTAATCATTTGCGCCCTCGGGGTCCACCGGCCAGACGCGAAGGTTCTCGGGAAGCTGCACATTCGAGAGGGTGTTGCGGGCGGATGCGATGTCTGGTGCGACGAAGTTGCCGGATTTGTTCTGCAGCGAAGCCATCGAGAGGCCGTTGTCCTTGGCATATCCATATTCGACATATCCGACCGTGCCTGGGCTTTGTTTGATGAGTGCGGTGACACCCTCGTTGCCCTTGCCACCAACGCCCACAGGGAAGGTGACGGATTTGTCGGTGCCGACCTCGTCATCAAATTTGTCGCTGATTTCAGAGAGGTGCTGCGTAAAGACAAAGGTCGTTCCGCTACCGTCGGAGCGGTAGGCGACCTGAATTGGCATATCGGGCAGTTTCAGGTCGGGGTTATTTTTAACGATGGCTGGATCGTTCCACTTTTTAACAGTTCCAAGGTAGATACCCGCCATGACTTCACGGGAAAGTTTGAGGCCGGACACGCCTGGCAGGTTGTAGGCATAAACAATCTCTCCAGCCGTGGCAGGGATCAGCACAACACCCGCTGATACTTCGGCCATTTCCTTATCTGACATTGCGGCATCGCTCGCGCCGAAATCAACCACGCCTTGGATGAAATTTTTGACACCGGCTCCGCTTCCCACAGATTGGTAGTTCACCTGGATGCCAGGCTGGACCTTGTTGAACTCAACACCCCAGCGCTGGTAGAGAGGCGCGGGGAACGTGGCGCCAGCACCGGAAATTTGTTGCGCCTGTCCAGTGGTGGTGAAGGCGAATGAGGTGGCTATGGAAAGGCACAAGGCCAGTTTTGATGTGAGTTTCATGTGAAGTGTGAGTGAACTAAGGCATTCATCATGCGCCAAAATTAGATTTGTGACAATTGCGTAACAGACCCCGTTGAACGAATCATTCGGCGCCTGAATCGTCATGGCGTTTCCAGATGGAAAAACAAAAAAAGAACCCGCCACTTCTGTGAGAAAGTGGCGGGTTGATGAATTGAAAAATGCGAGTGCGATTTTACTCGGCGACTTCGAGACCCATCTGGCGGGCAGTGCCGCAGAGTGTGCGGAAGGCAGCCTCTTCCGAGCGGGCATTCATGTCCTTCATCTTGATTTTGACGATGTCCATGACTTGCTTCTTGGAGATTTTGCCAACCTTGGTTTTGTTGGGTTCTTTCGAGCCTGATGCGAGACCTGCGGCTTTTTTGAGGAGGATCGCTGCTGGAGGCGCCTTGGTGATGAAGGTGAAGCTTTTGTCTTTATAGACGGTGATCACCACCGGGAGAATGTCGCCAGACTGCTTCTGTGTGGCGGCGTTGAATTCTTTGCAGAATGCCATGATGTTCACGCCCTGCTGACCGAGGGCTGGGCCCACGGGAGGAGCCGGGTTTGCGGCGCCTGCGGGAATCTGCAATTTGATCTGTCCTACGATTTCTTTAGCCATATTTAAAGTGCTCCGCTTGTTTGGCGGAAAAGGGGTGCAAGGTCATCACGACTCGCACCCCATGACAAGGAGATTTTTGATTTTTTCCGCGAATGGTTATTACAGCGATGCGAGAACCTCGGCGATTTTGTTGAAGTCGGGGAGTTCCTTCGGAGTTGGTGTCTGTTCGCTGTGGCGGATGACGCCGTCCTTGTCGATGACGAACGCTGCGCGTGCGGAAACGGCTCCGAGGCCGATGAGATCGGGGAGAAGGACTCCATAGGCTTTCGCGGTTTCCTTGTTCAGGTCGCTCACGAGCGGGATGTTGATGTTCTCTTTTTTAGCCCAGGCTTCCTGCGCAAATGGGCTGTCCACGCTGATGCCCACGACGGCGGCGTTCAGGGATTCATACTTCGCAAGGCCTGCGGTGACATCGCAGAGTTCTTGGGTGCAGACGCCGGTGAAGGCGAGGGGGAAGAAAAGAAGGACGGTGTTTTTCTTGCCGAAGTTCGACGAGAGGCTGAAGTCCGCGAGGCCTTCGGAGCCGATGGTTTTGAGTGTGAATTCAGGAGCTTTGGAGCCGGTTGCAAGTGCCATAGTTTTAGGTGTGGTTGAAATGTGAGCCGCGCATTTTGCCCGTGTCGGCCGCCATGTCAATCGCAGCGGTGGGCTACTTGCTGCCGGGCTTGATGGCGGGAATTCCTTGCAGGTCGGCGGGAATGTTGTCCGCCGCGAAGGTCTCCACATTCATTTGAACCAAGGAGACGAACGGGCATCCAAAGTCGGGGAGCTTGCCGCCGCTGCGATCGACGATCGAGCCAGCCGCTACAACGATTCCACCATGGTCGCGCACGATCTGGATTGTTTCCTGCACACGGCCTCCGCGCGTCACGACATCCTCTGCCACAACGAAGCGTTGTCCGGATTGAATTTGAAAGCCTCGGCGCAGCACGAGCCCGCCATTTCCATCCTTCTCAACAAAGATGTGCCGCTTGCCGAGATGGCGCGCCACTTCCTGGCCGACGATGATCCCGCCGACTGCGGGTGATACCACGGTTTCGGCATCATACGCGCTGAGCTTTTCCGCGAGCATTCCGCACACGCGCGCCGCGATGGGCGCGTCTTGGAGCAGCAAGGCGCACTGGAAAAATTCGCGACTGTGCAGGCCGCTTCGAAGGACAAAGTGGCCGTGGAGCAGGGCTCCGGTTTGTTTGAAAAGATCAAGAACTTCTTGCATGGGAAATTGGTTTTTAGCGGTTGGTTATTTCAAATTTGCATTCACCCACTCGATGAATCCAGGCACGCCTCCGCCTTTATAACCGACCTCGCGGGCGAGTTCCTTGCCATCAGAGCCAAGGAGAATGACGGTTGGGAATCCTTGCACTTTATACTGTGCTGCGAGTTGTTGATTTCGCTCCTTGATCTCCGGCGCCTGCGGTTTGCTACGGGGGAAATCCAGTTTCACCAGCACCAGTTTGTCTTTTGCGAATTCCCCGAAGGCGGGCTGCTCAAAGACATCCTTGTTTTGCTTCATGCAGGGCGGGCACCAGTCCGAGCCCGTGAATTCGAGAAGAACCGGTTTTTTTTCAGCGGCGCCCTGGGCTGTCGAAGCCGCATAATCGGTGCTCCAAAGGTCAGAGGCTTTCAAGGGGGCTGCGGCGAGGAGAAGGCAGAGTAATAAAGTTTTCATCGCTTACATCATGAACGGGGTTGCCCTGATTTCAAATGCAAACTCGCCCCGTGGGGCACTCACCCAAGCAGTCTGTAAAAAGACATCGCAACTCCGCCGCTCACGATTTATCTAACTTGGCATCTCATGAGTCTGCCTGAACTGAAAGTTGCCGTTTTGAATTCCGGGACGACCGCTGCTCTGACGATAGTGGGCCACCTCAACGCCCTCACAGTCGGCGTCCTTGAAAGCAATCTTGATGCTATCCTATCGACTGACGCCCGCCGCATAGTTCTGGATTGTTCCGGTCTTTCCTTCACAAGCAGCGCAGGGCTGCGGGTATTTCTCGCAACAGTCAAGCGGATGAAATCCCGAGGCGGCACATGTGCCTTCGCGTCCCTGACACCCGCCGTGAACGAAGTATTCGAAATGGCAGGATTCCTCGAAACCATGGAAATCCACACCTCGCGCGAATCGGCATTGCTTTCAGAAAACCTCTAAACCGAAGGCCACGGCACGCGCCTTGGAGAACCCCCACCAAGGCGTCAGGTCCATGGTCGCCTGAGTTTGAGCATCCGGAACAGCCGCGCCCTTTGCATTCAATAACCAATTTCCCAAAGGCGAGCGTCGATAGACGCCATTGTATCAATCATTCATTGCTTCTCTGTGACCCCTCTGACGCATTTCCGCTCCCCGCCTCTCTCTCGCGCAACCTAACCCGGATTATTCTGGTGCGCCAGCACCGCCAACCAAACCAATGAAATGAAAAGTGTTCATCATGCTAACTGAACATCGAGCATGTAGTGAAGCGGGCGGGGTCGGGAGCAATTTCGGCGTCGAAGCCCCGTGAGCGAACCTGTGAACCGCAGCGCAAGCGAACCCGATTCGGCCTCGTTAATGAAACCCGAGAGTGGCCAAGCGCCCGGAATTGCCGAAGCCAGCACCAACCGCGAAGCGATATTCAAGAGCAGCGGCGGGACCCTCCAGGGTGGCTGGGGGCAGCGCGCAGGGAAGGTTTGTTTGGGCAGGCTGGGAACCGGAGCGAAGCGGAGTTAGATTGCCGAAGCCAGTCCGAAGGGTGATAGAAGCGAATCAAACCCCTGCTGTCGGTTCCGCGAGGAGCGGAGCAAAGCACGTGTCGAATCCATAAGACAAATGTTGGAGGCAGGGGAGTCGGAGAGGCCCGTAGTAGCGATGAGGCCCCGATCAGGAGCCAAGGGGCCTTGGCAGGAACGATGCGGACTTAGAAAGAACCGGGGCTGATTGGAATGAGCGATCAGCCTATAACAGGACAAGCGGGAGAGGAAGATTCCCTTAGGGAAGCGATGCTGCCGCCAAAACTCCGGGACTGGAGAGCGAAGCTGGGCGCGAAAGCCAAAAAGGAGAAGCGGTTCCGCTTCTACAGCCTTTACGGGCTTGTGAGTCATCCGCGAGAACCTCGCTCAAGGCCGCTGCACGGTGATCGACGCAGACATGGAGGGCTACTTCGACAGCATCCCGCATGATAAGCTGATGGCTTGCGTTCGGATGCGGGTGCTGGACGGAAGTGTATTGCGACTGGTCAAGCAGTGGCTGGATGCACCGGTCGAGAAAAGGGACGGGAACGGCAAAATCCAACGCAGGCATAACAAACAGGGAACACCTCAAGGGGGTGTCATCTTGCCGCTAGTGGCGAATATCTACCTGCACTGGTTCGACCATGTGTTTCATGCCAAGAACGGCCCAGCCCAATGGGCCAAAGCCGTTCTGGTGCGCTATGCGGACGACTTTGTCATCAGGGCTTGCTATGTGGGGCCTGCCCTGCAGAGGTTCGTTGACGAGAAGATCAAAGGGTGGCTGGCTGAAAATCAACCGGGAGAAGACGCGGATCATAAACCTTCGTCAAGAAGGGCAAGTCCTCGACTTCCTTGGGTTCAGCTTCCGACACGACCGCTCGCTTTATGACGAGGGGAGCAGTTACTGGAATATGTATCCCTCAAAAAAATCGATCGCGCGAG
>CANKXQ010000103.1 GCA_947487745.1 Spartobacteria bacterium
AGATGCCGATAAATTTAGAACCAAGGTAAGCAAAGAAAAAGGGATGGTCGGGAAACTTCTTTTCAATCCTGCCGCCATGAATCTTGAATTCAAAAAAAGCCTCGAATCAAAGGGCTGGTCGGAATCCAGGGTTCAGTATTGGGTCACGGATGACGCCAAGCTCATCCGCGACTCCTTGACCATGCCGCCCGAAGGTCAGCACGAATTTCTTGTGGAGCACGGCAAACAACCATTCCGATCATATAATCAAACGGACTTCGTGAAAGACCGGGTAGCGATTGAGGTCCAACTGGGAAAATACGCCTTCATTGCCTACGATCTATTCGTAAAACATCTCGCCTTTTTTGTAGGAGACCGCATCGATTGCGGTATTGAAATACTTCCCATGAAATCAGTTCAGTCACAGATGTCATCCGGGCCGGGATACTATGAAGGAGCCCTTTACGATTTGGTCAGGCAAGGCAGGGGAGTTCCGGCCGTTCCGTTGGTTCTCATAGGCATCTCCAAATAAACTCAGCGGGCTGCGTGACATTCAGCGGCAAAACTGACGATAGTTCGAAATCCTCCGAAAGCGCCACCAGCCCGTTGCAAATGCTGATTCGATTCTGGCTGACAGTGCCGGTGAAGATCAGCTGCCACGCTCACTGCACAAGTCCTCGGATATTCGTTCCTAAGGCGTCGATGCGTTGGTGGAGCTATTTATGCAGGATTACTATCCGAAGAGAAAACTCGGGAGGTCTGCAAAGGAACCGGAGGTCGATTTGCAGGAATCGTGAGCGAAGGGGTTCATCTCGAAATCTAAAAACTCACACCCTGCGGCAAGTGTGACGGGAAGCCTTTATGCCAAGAAGGCGCCGACGCGTGAAAAAGCCGCAAGATCAAGCCGTGAGCACATTGCGAGCGGATGTTTTCGTGCCAGAGTTAAATTTTTTTGAACGGCAAAGACATTCTCCGGAAAATCGGCCGACCATTGGAGATGACCTGTTGGTTGACTAAGAGTTCGCAAAGATAGGGGCGATAGAGGGACACTGATTTTTTCACGGCTTGATCTTTCCGGGATGTCACCTCAAAGTCCTGCCCGCACTCCACCCGAGGAGACTGCAAATCCATTTTTTCCAAATTAATGAACACCTCCGTTCCCGCTCGTGCAAACGAGGCGCTGATCGACGAAATGCACCAATGCTGGCAGGCCGACCGGCATTCGGTGTCACCCGACTGGGCCGCCTTTTTCGAGGGTTTTGAACTCGGGCTTGCCCGCTTGAAAAAGGAAGAGGAAGCTGCTGCCTCAGGCATCGCCTCCTCACCGCTCCAAGCCCGTGTGGACGCCTTGGTCGAAGCCTACCGTTCGATTGGCCACACGGCATCGCACTTGAATCCCCTTGTCCCCGCCGCACCGGAGAACCCGCTGCTGGAGCCTTCTGAATTTGGATTCGCCGATGCGGACATGAAAGAGGTCGTGTCATCGCGTCATTTCCAGCAAGGACGCCAAATGCCGCTGAGCGAAATGATCTCCGCCCTGCGCCAAACCTACTCCGACACACTGGGAGTGGAGTTTTCCCATATCGAAAATCCCGAAATCCGTGAATGGGTGGCAACGCGCGTGGAAAACCGCCGCCGCGCCGACAGGAACTCCGCCGATCTTCACCGAGACGTTCTCGGCCAACTCTACGAGGCAGAGACATTCGAGTCTTTCATTCACACAAAATACGTTGGTCAAAAACGATTCTCTCTCGAGGGCGGAGAGTCGCTCATGCTCTCGCTCAATGCCATTCTTGAGAATTGTCCAAGCCTCGGCGTGCTCGAAATCGTCATGGGCATGGCTCACCGCGGGCGTTTGAATGTGCTGACAAATTTTCTGCACAAGCCCGCAAGCCTCATTTTCAACGAATTTC
Organism: Spartobacteria bacterium; assembly: GCA_947487745.1. GTDB lineage: Bacteria > Verrucomicrobiota > Verrucomicrobiia > Chthoniobacterales > Terrimicrobiaceae > UBA967. The sequence goes on from CANKXQ010000103.1 coordinate 1,893, forward strand.
AGGACAGCTTCAATCCGGAGTTGGTAGGCGGCAACGGGGATGTGAAATACCACCTCGGCTACCAAACCACGCGTGAACTGCCAGGCGGACACAAAGTCGAGATCCGCCTCGCGGCAAACCCCAGCCATTTGGAAGCGGTGGACCCGGTCGTCGAGGGCAAGGCCCGCGCCCGCCAGCGGATTCTCCAGGATACCGTGGAGCGTAAAAAAGTGGTCCCGATTCTCGTTCATGGCGATGCTGCCTTCATCGGCCAAGGCATCGTGGCAGAGACATTCAATATGTCCCAACTCGAGGGCTACCGCACCGGAGGCACCATTCATCTCGTGGTGAACAATCAGATCGGATTCACCACACTGCCTGCGGATTCCCGCTCCACGCGCTACTGCACCGACATCGCCAAGATGATCGACGCTCCGATTTTCCATGTAAATGGCGAGGATCCTCTCACAGTCGTGGAAGTCGCACAGATCGCACTGGAGTTCCGGCAGAAGTTCGGCCGCGATGTGGTGCTTGATATCTACTGCTACCGTCGGCATGGTCACAACGAGACGGACGAACCGGCATTCACCCAGCCCGACCTCTACAATGTCATCCGTCGCCATCCGCTTCTGAGCACGAAATTCGCCCAGGAGACCGCTTCGCTCGGCACCGTGTCTGAAAAAGAAGCCGCAGACATCAAAGCAAAACTCATCGCCAAGCTCGAAGCCGCACTCAGCGAGGTCTCCAAGCAAGGCGAGGGCAAAAAGAAAAAGAGCCCCCTCAGCGGATCAACCGCCATTTTTCAAGCACCTTACTCCCACGATCCCTGCAACACAGAGATCACCAAGCGCATGCTCGACAAGATCGTCAAAGCCATCACCGCTGCTCCCGAGGGCTTCAATGTCGTTCAAAAAATCCAACGCACCGTGCTGGAACGCCGACTTCAAATTTGGAAGGACGGAGGTCCCTACGACTGGGGTCTGGCCGAGGCTCTCGCCTTCGGATCGATCCTTCTCGAGGGCACGCCTGTGCGACTCTCCGGTCAAGACAGTCGTCGCGGCACATTCAGCCATCGCAACGCAGCTCTCTATGATGAAAAGACCCGCGAGCGCTACATCCCGCTGAAGCACATCTCCTCCAAACAGGAAACCTTCTGCGTCTATAATAGCCCGCTCTCCGAATACGCCGTTCTTGGTTTCGACTACGGCTACTCGATGGATTTCCCATCCATGCTCTGCATCTGGGAAGCCCAGTTCGGCGATTTCTCAAACGGAGCCCAAATCATCATCGATCAATTCATCGCCTCGGCCGAATCCAAATGGGGCCGCCCCAGCTCGATTGTGCTGCTCCTGCCACACGGCTACGAGGGCCAAGGACCGGAACACTCCAGCGCACGCTTGGAGCGCTTCCTGCAACTCTGCGCACAGGAAAATATGCAGGTCTGCAATCTCACCACACCCGCACAGTATTTCCATGTGCTGCGCCGACAAATTCACCGAGGCTACCGCAAGCCACTCGTGATCATGACACCCAAGAGCCTTCTTCGTGCGGAGGACGCCTCCTCCCGCGTGGAGGATTTTACGAATGCGCGCTTCGAGGAAATTCTCGACGACCCTTCGGTGCAAGACGCCAAGAAAATTAACCGCGTCATCCTGTGCTCTGGCAAAGTCTATTACGATCTCCTGAAACTTCGCGCCGAGGATAAGGCCCGCGCCTCGACCGCCATCGTCCGCATCGAGCAGCTTTATCCGCTCAACGAAGCGCGCCTAAAGGCGATCTTCAAGCGCTACCCGGGTGCCAAAAACATCGTCTGGTGCCAGGAGGAACCGAAAAACAACGGAGCATGGACATTCATAGCGCCCCTCATCGCCGAGATTTCCGGCAAGCTGCCTGCCTACGCCGGCCGCCCGGAAAGCGCCAGCCCGGCTGCGGGTTCCTCCGGAAAACACAAAGAACAACAAGCCTCACTTCTCAACCAGGCCTTCGTAGCCTGACATCCTGCCTTAACCAATGAATATCGAAGTCAAAATCCCGAGCGCCGGCGAATCCATCACGTCCGGAGTTCTATCCATCTGGCATAAAAAAAACGGCGAACGCGTATCCCGCGACGAACTCCTCTTCACCTTGGAGACGGATAAAGTTTCGCAAGAAGTGACAGCGGCCGATTCCGGCATCCTCCACACCAAGGTCGCCGAAGGCGAGGAAGTGAAAATCGGACAAGTCGTTGCTGAAATAGATCCAGTGGCAGAAGGTGCCGCGACTCCCGCGTTGACTCCTGCCCCAGTCATCGAAGCTCCCAAGGCACCTGCTCCAGTTGCCACACCGCCGCCCGCAGCAAAAGCCCCGGCTCCAGCGCCGAAGCCAACTGAGGCTTCACCCGTAACGAGCGATTCCCGCGCCACGCGCAAGAAGCTCAGCCCTCTGCGTCGCAAGATCGCCACCCAACTCGTCATGGCACAGCAGACGGCCGCGATTCTCACCACTTTCAACGAATGCGACATGAGCGCCGTCATGGCCCTCCGCAAGGAACTCCAAGAAGACTTCAGCAAAAAGCACGGCGTCAAACTTGGCTTCATGAGCTTTTTCATCAAAGCCGTCGTGGACGCCCTGCAAGCCATCCCGTCCATCAATTCGCGCATCGACGGAGATGAACTCATCACGAACAACGCTTTCGATATCGGAGTCGCCGTGGGCACCGAACGCGGGCTCATTGTTCCCGTGCTCAAGGATTGCGAGAAACTCTCCTTCGCCGAAATCGAAACCAGCCTAGCCGGCTTCGCCGTGAAGGCCCGCGAAGGCCGCATCTCGCTCGAAGACCTCTCGGGCGGTGTCTTCACCATCAGCAACGGCGGTGTATATGGCTCGCTCCTGAGCACCCCCATCTTGAATCCGCCGCAATCCGGCATCCTCGGCATGCATAAAATCCAAGAGCGCGCCGTCGTGGTTAATGGCCAGATCGTGGCCCGCCCGATGATGTATCTCGCCCTCAGCTACGACCACCGCGTAGTCGATGGCAAAGAAGCCGTGACATTCCTCGTCCGTGTTAAAGACTGCCTCGAAAACCCAGCCCGACTCCTGCTCGGAGCCTGACAGCAACATGAAAGTCGCCCAAGAGTTTCGCGAATTCATCTCGCGCGGAAATGTCATCGACCTCGCAGTCGGTGTCATCATCGGCGCCGCCTTTGGAAAAATCGTCAACAGCCTCGTCTCGGACGTCATCATGCCCCCGATCGGCGCCGTGCTGAAAGGAGTGAACTTCAGCAATCTCTTCGTTGCGATTGATGGAAAAACCTACGAGACGCTGGCGAAAGCAAAAGAAGCCGGCGCGCCAGTCATCACCTACGGCTTGTTCATCAACCAAGTCATCGAATTTTTCATCATAGCCGCCTGCGTTTTCGCGCTGGTGAAAATCGTCAACCAAATCAAAAGGGCTCCAGCACCCGCCGCAGTCGAACCTCCCGCTCCCACACGCACGGAAGTCCTCCTGGAGGAAATCCGCGACGCTTTGAAAAAATAATCTCCAGACAAGCGCTCATCCGCCGCCACCACCACGGCGGATAAC
>CANKXQ010000104.1 GCA_947487745.1 Spartobacteria bacterium
CGCTTCATGGCTGGCTCAATATGTAACCGCATCGAGCCGAATTATTTTTCACAGTCTGGAGCTCGATGGATCGGATTTCTGCTACAAATTCGATGGAAAGGGAAAGTTTTGCTACATGGAATACAAGGCGGTGGGAAGTTGGCAAAAACTTTTGCCGCTTTCCATATCACCAGCACCGGTTCAAAAGAGTAAAACCCGGCAAAAAAGGCTGAAAGACGCAAAAAGCGCCCTCAAAATGATCGAAAACGATAATCCACACAGGAATCCTTAAACGATGAACTCAAAATCTGAGAAACGCCCGGTGTCTGAATACTACCTCAGTGTTCGCCAACCTTATGCATGGGCGATTATTGCAGGGATCAAAGATGTAGAGAACCGTTCTTGGTCAACCAAGATTCGAGGTCGGATTTTCATTCATGCAGGGAAGAACAAACAGGGGCTCAATGATGGAATGGATCATCTTAAGAAGAAGGGAGTAAGGAAACTTCCAAAAGAACAGGACCTGGTTTTTGGTGCAATCATTGGTAGCGTCGAAATCGTGGATTGCGTTAAGAAGCATGGCAGCAAGTGGTTTGAGAAGGGGAATATCGGCTTTGTTTTGGAAAAACCGCAGAAGATGAAAGTCCCCGTAGCCATGAAAGCCAACGCAAAAATGCAGCGTGTGCCATCCGGCGATCTCAAAAAAATCCAAAGCCTGAATCAGTAAAGTTAACAATAGCCACCTCGCTGATTCATGATCCTGACCGAATATCTGAAGACGATTTTTATCACGAAGGACCTCCCGGCAGGCGGGTGGTCGGAGAAATTCGCTGTGATCTCAGCCTGTAACCCAATGAGCAGCGGGCAGCGGGATGATGATTCAGCCTCCACTGTTCGCCTGAGAAAGCAGATCTCTCGGAGTGGTCATAAGCGTCATCGGGTGACTGGTGCGTCTCCTGACTGGAGCCATCAGGAGGCGAGTTTTGCGGTGTGGAATCTGACGCTGGAGGAGGCTGTGGCGATTGGCCGGGAATTTCACCAGAGGGCTGTGTTTTGGGTGGAAAGGGGGCGGATCGAGGTGGTGAGCTGTGAAAACGGGGAGCATAAATTTGTCGGGCTATGGGAGGAGCGGTTTCGCCTGTGGTCGGACAAGCCGGGTTACCGCATTTATGTGATCCGACTCAGCCCAGAGGTGAGAAAGGCAAAGCGGTTCCGCGATGCGAACCCCTCGGCGGGCGAAGATGCGGAATGCCTCTATGTGGGAATGACAATTTGCAGCGCCGAGGAGCGTTTCAACCAGCACAAGCGGGGCTACAAGGGCTGCGCGTTTGTGAGGAAGTATGGAAAAGAACTCGCGTCTGAGTTGTTTCCAGGATCAGAGCTTCTACCTCTTGAAGCCGCCAAAAAACTTGAGGTCGATCACGCCGAATCCCTGCGCGGGCAAGGTTACGCGGTCTGGCAGAAGTAGAGCGGACGGTGCACTCTTTGCTGCACATCAATCCATGAAAATTCAATGCGCCGCACTTCGAAAAAAAGGGCAGATCATCGCCACCGGACTCTCCCACGAATCTGCTAGGCTGGCTGCCGGCGGTTTGACCGGTGAGCAGGGATTCCTTACAACATCGGGAGAATTCCTCAGCCGTGAACAAGCTGCAGAAGTAGCTTTGGCCTCCCGACAGGCGAGTGAAATCTCGATCCCTGAATTCGGCCTCAACAGTTCAGACTTGGATAGGGATTACCCTCCAGAGGAGTAAAAAAAAGCCTCGAATCCGGGGTAATCAGAATGGGCTTTGCTATCCGGAATTCCGGATAAGGTTTTCAGTTCCGCAGGAGGGGAGGATGAGCGGATCTTTGTTCCCTTTTTGGGTCAAGAAGTGCGGCGGCAATGCCAAGGCCGACCATGGCGGCGAATATGGCGACCGCGTGCATGAAAGTCCCATCGGGGGAGATTACAACAACCTCTAGTAAAGGCTTACCTGCTGGAAAGACGGTGCACCAAAGCACGGCCACGATGGTGTATATTTTTTGTCTCATGGTTAATAGGACTTGGAGTGGTTTTTTTAGTGGCCTTTGGCTAGGCGGGCGGCGTTGTGGGCTGGTAAGCCAGCTTTTTCGAAACGGGCCTGGGCGCGAGCGATGTCATAGGAAACACGGCGGTGGATGAGGAGTCGCTGCTGGAAGTCGTAGAGCACATAGCAGGCCCGGGGGTCATCATCACGGGGTTGGCCAACGCTGCCGACATTCACTGAGTAGCGTTTCTTGGCATTGAGGAGGGTGGATTTTTCCGATGGTTTGAGAAGGCGACAGGCGAAGGTTTCGGGATTTTCCTCCCAGATTGAGGGAACATGCGTGTGGCCGTTGAAGCTGATAAATGTGGTCTGCGCGGCAAAGTGGGCCTCGGCTTCCGTGTCGTCGTGGATGTAGTGGAACTCGGGTGGCTCATTGAGAGAGGCGTGGGAGAGAGTGATGGGATCGACATCGGCTGTGATCGGTTGTGCGCGCAGCCAGGATTTCTGGGCTTTGGTGAGCTGCTCGTTGGCGAGTTGAAGCGGCTGGCGGATCGAGATGTCCCAGTCCTCGTCTGCTATCTTATCGGCAATGGAAAGCATTGCTTCATGGTTACCGAGAACGCTGATGGCACAGGTATCCATGACGCGCTGCACACACATGGCCGGTTCCGGGCCGTAGCCCACGGTGTCACCGAGACAGAAAAATCCCTTCACGGGAAATTGGTCGATATCGGCAAGCACGGCCGTGAGGGCGTCGATGTTTGCGTGGACATCGCTGAAGATGGCGAAGAATGAGTCTTTAGTTTTAGGCATGGGATTTTTTTCTTGGGATTGACCACAGAGAACACAGAGCACACGGAGGGTAGGAAAGAGGCGTAAAGGCGATGCAAATCCAGTGTCTTGGTGATCTCGACTGCTCCCATTTCATTTCTCCTCCTCTGTGATCTCTGTGTTCTCCGTGGTTAAATTTTCTGCTTTGGGGTGGTGGTTGGTTTTGCGGAATGAAACTGGATGTCTGTGAACACGCCGCAGAAATCAGCAAGGCTCACTTCGGCTATGGAGCCGCCCTTGAAAAGGCGCGTGCCGATGGTGCCTTCCTTGTAGGACATGGGCTCTGGATTTTCGTAGCCGTCGTCCTTCAAAGCGGCGATGGCTTGCTGGTAGAAGTCGCCATCCACATTCTCCTCTCGCTTGTTGAGGATGGCTTCTTGGAGGCTTGGGTGCAGGGCTGCTTGTTTTCTCATGGTTTTGCGGTGGAGGTTGGGGTTTCTTTTTTTAACAAATTTTTCTGACGAAACATTTCAATCGTTCGATTTACGAAGTGTTCCCATTCCTCGTCAGAACGCCTGCTGGAGAGCCCTGCAAGGGTTCTTTTGGCGAGTTTTTCCTCAGCTGAAACGGATGGGATGTCGGTGGATTTATGGTTCATGGGCATGGATTTTTTGGCGTTGAATCTTCAGCGAGTTTTTTGGTTTTCGAGCCACTGTATAAACTCGTCATTGGCTCCTGGGAAAAATCCTCCGAATTCCGGAGTAGGAATCCTCGGGTTCTGGCTGCACGGGTTTCGCGATGAGTCGCGGTTGGCGATGTTTTTTTCAATCTGCTTGCGGGTGGTCTCCGGCAATGTCTCCGCTCGAACCGTTGCGAGCGCTCTGGAGGCCTCCTCATACCGTTTCTGCACTTGAAGGCCGTAGACGATATTCAGAAGCGCGGATTCATCCCACGGCCAGCGCTTCGCGCAAAGAATCCACTCGTTGATGGCATCCGCAACGCGCCTGCATTTGAAGTAGGTGTTTCCAAGATACAGCGCTGCGAGACCTGATGAGCGGTTGATGGGTGGGAGGTTTGCAAACTCCTCCTCGCTCCAAGAACGCGTGGCATCATCGACCAGAAAGCGAAATGCCTCGGGTGATTCTTTGTATTGCGACTGGAACTCCTCCAGAAGCGGGGCGAGCAGCGGAATATACGGAAGACGCGAGGGGTCGTAATCGGTCGAGTTCCGCAGGATGCAGAGCAGGTGGCCCCGCGCGAGGCCAAAGCGCGCACCAGAGGCCTGGAACTCTGCGAACAGTGGCTGGGCCTGGATGAGTTGCCGCTCGGCATCCTCCATGTAGCGGGCGAAGGCGGCGATATGCGGGGCGGCAGTAGCTGCCTGCCACTCCAGATAGCGCCGGTGGAGGTCGGGGTGTTTTGCAGCTTGGAGAGGCGGCGTGACAAAGGTCGAGGGACATCTTGGCTTGAGCAGAATGTGGAATTCTCCGGGGATGCGCTTCAGGTCGCTGTGGTCCACCCAGCGCTCGGGGCCGAGACATTGGTTCCCATCGAGGATGGATTTCCAATGCTCGAAGTAATCTCTGAGTGCCCGTGGCAGGTCTGGAGAATTTTCGGAGGCGAATTCCCACGCCGCGACGAGTTCGGAATCGATAAATGCCTTCCTCACCAGATAGCCATCCCTGGGGTGAACGTTTTTCAATTCTCTCAGGATGTGAGTGAGGGCCTCCTCAAATCGACCAGTGCTCACAGCGCGGCAGGCAAGAGAATAAAACTCGGTAGCCATTGGTTGCCCATCGCGAAAAACCGCATCGCGACACATGAGGTAGGCTTCGTCATGACGCCCCGCGTAATTATAGGCGAGGCTTATAATTTGGATGTCCTTCTTTTCCAGATCGGGGATGAGTGCCAAACGATCGGCATATTCGGCTGCCAGCTCGTAGCGTTTATTGCTGAGTGCAGTGCAGACGGCCTCATACAGGATCGATTCGTCCACGCGTGTCGCGAGCGTCCGCTGCACTTCTTCGAGAGCGCAATCGTGGAGGCCAAGGTGGTTCAGGGATTCGACTTCGGATTGGATAACCATGATTTGGGAGTGGGTTTGGTTTGGCGTTTCGCAGGGATTGTTTGAGCGCACTAAAGTTCGCGCAGTTCAGAGGACGTGCCCCTTGGCGGCGCGCTTCAGGATTTCATCCCGGAGCTTGCGCGCGCGACTCACACACGGAGTGCAGAGGCTCAGGCGCACGCGGCGCTTGGTGTAGTCCGGCAGATGGACCGTGTAGTGGCACCACCAGGTGCCGTGGTTGTTCCAGAGGTGATGATCCACATTGTGCGCGAGCACGCGGATCGATGGCTTTTCAAGTGTGTTCATGGTGTGTCTCCTTTTGGGTTTCTCACCAGAAATTTCGGGCCACAAAAAAACCGCCGTCCCAATCAGGATCGGCGGTCAATGAAGTCCGAGGAGAAATTTTTGTTCGGGCTTGTGACCCGCACATCGCTTGGCGTTTCCGCCTTCGCAAACCACCGTGGGATTTCTCCTTCCCCGGTTGGCACCCTGACCCGCCTAATGCGGTCACAGGAATTCCTGATGCTTTTACTTTTATACTATAAATCGCCGGCGATTCCAAGCCGCAAATGTGTCATACAATCCAACCAGTCTGGGCCTGCGTCTC
>CANKXQ010000105.1 GCA_947487745.1 Spartobacteria bacterium
TTAAGTCCGACAGGCTGCTAGCAAATGGCAGAAGTGCCAATGCGGAGATAATGGAATTTTTCACGCGGTGACCTATTCTCGGCCCGTTGACTCTGTCAAGCTGACCTCCAGGACAGTATTCGATTCAAAGCGCTGCTGACCCCTGCGGTATTTGAGTCTTTGATAAGTCTCCAACGGGGGTGTAGGTTTCCATATGCTTTCGAAGAATCTCCGAACAGCTGCCCTGCTTCTGATTGCCTCTCCGCTGGGCCTGCACGCAATAGCGGAACGCCTCACTCCCGAGCAAATGCGAGACGCCTCGTTTCTTGACACCGTCTCGATTCCCACGCCTGGGGAGTTTTTTCTCGCTGTCGACAAGCAATGCCAGCCGAATTGGAGCAAGCTTCTTCGCCCATCTGTCCCAACTTCCACACCCGACCGCGAGCACATAGCCCTGCAACTTGGAATGCTCGCAGCCGACGGCTTCATGGCGATCGAGGCTCAGGACGGGCAGAGCGTGAAAAACACTGCCCGCGACACTCTCTTTCTCGCCAAAAAACTCAATGTGAGCCAACAAATAGTCGCCCGCAGTCAGAGTATATCTGACTTTGCCGATGCCGGAAATTGGAGTCGACTGCGCGAGGAGTTGGATGCCATGCAGAATGATATTCGACTTTGCCTGCTGGAGCAAAAGGACAGCCCGCTGGTCGTTCTCACCGTGGCAGGCTCGTGGGTTCGTCAGATAGATATGGCATCGAACCTCCTTGCCAGTGATGAAAACTCCACATCCACCGATTTGCTGGTTCAACCTGAAATAGCCGTGCGCATTCTGGGTAGAGTCGAGAATCTCCCAGAAAATTCCAAAAAACGCCCCATCGTCAAACAGCTCTCTGAAGGCTTGCACACGGCATCGGCTCTGATGTCCCAGTCCAATTCCTCTCTGCCCCCGTCGGCCGTCCAGAGCCTTGCCTCAACCATGTCCGCGATCACGGCCGCCGCAGCGGATTTGGACTCTAAAAAATGAAAGTTCGGACTCTTCTTTTTGCGATCTTTCTCGCTGGAATAGCCCACGCACATGCCCAGTCGGACAGGGCCGAATCCGCGAATTCCTCTCCGCTTGATTGGAATGCCCATGATAAAAGCCCACGCAGCCTTGCGCTGGAACTCGCGGCGGGAAATGAAGGCGAGGGCTATCAGGTCCACGATGGCTTCTGGTCAGGCACGCTCGCCAAGGCCGAACCTGTCCTTCTCGAGGTCTTTCTTTTTGCCGGAAACGACTACAGGTTCTCGGCTGCAAATTCGGATCTCTTCTCGCAATTGAGGTTGTCGATTTTCGACACCTGGGGCTATCCCGCAGGGCAAGAATACTCAGGGAATTCCTCGTGCTCCACTGCCGGCATTTCCGTGCTTCGCAGCGGCAGGTATTTCATCCGCCTTGTCATGACGGAAGGTGACAAAGCCGACGCCTGTATGGTATATTCCTACAAGTAACACTGCCATGGCCGCTGCATCCACCACCGAAAAGTTGAATACTCCGCAAGTGCGTCAGTTTTCCGTTTTTCTTCAAAATAAAGTCGGTGCGCTTCTCGAAATCGTGCGCCTGCTCGATCAGAACAACATCATCGTTTTGGCACTCAGTATTGCGGAATCCTACGAGTCCGCGATCAGTCGAATCATCGTCAGTGACCCCGACCGCACAGAGGAGCTTTTTTGCGAACACAATATTCCGCACAGTTCCTGCGAGCTCATGGTCGTCGAGTTGGCTGATGGTCCCGGAGACCTCTCGAAGCTGCTGGCCGCCCTTCTCATGGCAGAAGTGAATGTCCACTTCAGCTACCCGCTTTTGGTGCGTCCTCGCGGTCGCGCTGTGCTCGCCTTGCATGTGGATGACATCGAGTGTGCGACCTCTGTGCTCTTGGGAGAAAGCTTCAAGCTGCTCACTCAAGGTGACCTCTCCCGCTGATCATGTCTGAAAATGCGGCCTCACGATCCCAGGCCGCGCGTATTCTTGGCGGATTGATTCTTGGACTTGTCCTTGGTCTTGCCGCTGGCGCCGCGCTGCCCGAGTCCGCCCAGCCTTCGCTGAATTGGTGGATCGATCAGGTGATCCAGCCCGCCGGTCGCATTTTTCTGCGAATTATTTTCATGGTGGTCATACCGCTGATCCTTTCCGCCATCGTGATTGGAACCATGGAAATGGGGGATGTCCGAACCCTCGGCAGGGTGGGGTGGCGCGCACTCATCGCCACCTTCGCGCTCTCAGCGGCGAGCGTTGGAATAGCGCTTGGTCTCGTAAATCTCATCGAGCCGGGACGCTCGCTCCCGGCGGAAAGTCGCCAGTCCCTCGTGCAAACCTACTCCGGAGCCTCCCAGAAAAGCATCGAGCGGGGCAGCCAACCCCAATCCGTCTCCACCACGCTTCTGAATTTCATTCCAGAAAACCCGCTTGCCGAAGCGGTGAATGCCTTCAATCCTGAAAACAAAGGCGGCGGTCTCCTTGCGGTCATGGTTTTCAGTCTATTCGTTGGTGTGGCACTGACCATCGCGCCCCGCGAGCGCACCGCCACGCTGAGGGGATTCTTCGAGGGGATGTTCGAGGTTTCCATGGTGATCATCGGCTTCGCTCTGCGCCTCGCCCCCTTTGGAGTCGCGTGCCTGGCTTTCGCGGTTGCGGCGCGTCTCGGTTTGGACCTGTTTCGCACTCTGGGAATCTATGTGGGAGTCGTGCTGCTGGGCCTGGCAATCCAACAGTTTGTTGTCTATCCCCTCACACTCCGCTTTTTCGCAGCCCGTTCTCCTTTGCGTTTTTTGATCGATGCCAAGGAAGCGATCATCACCGCCTTCAGCACATCCTCCAGCAATGCCACACTGCCAGTGGCCCTCCGGGTGGCTGAGAAAAATCTCGCGATTCCTCCTCGCATCGCCCGCTTTGTCCTGACGGTGGGCGCCAGCGCGAACCAGAATGGCACTGCCCTCTACGAAGGAGTCACTGTTCTCTTTCTCGCCCAGGTTTTCGGAGTCGATCTGACTCTCACCCAACAAATCGTCGTCGCCCTCATGTGCGTCATGGCAGGCATCGGCACGGCCGGTGTCCCCGGGGGGTCGCTTCCATTGGTTGTGGGTGTTCTTCTTGCGATTAATGTGCCGCCGGATGCCATAGCGATCATTCTCGGTATCGACCGGTTTTTGGATATGTGTCGAACCGCTCTAAATGTCTCCGGCGATCTGGTGATTGCCGCTGTCGTTGCAAAGGGAGCGCCCGATATTGAGGTATGAAAAAAATCCTCCTCATCGACATCAGTAATTCCTTCACCAAGACCTGCCTTGCGGTTGGCGATTCCATTGCCCGCGTGAAGCGCCTGCCAACCCAATCGCTCGATGCGGCCAAGCTTCGCGCGTTGCATTCCCCTGCGAAGCTTGACGGCGTCGTTCTATCATCCGTCGTTCCCGAAAAAAACAGCGAGGTTCAGGCCGCATTCTCCCGAGTGCTCGAAGTCGGTGCTGGGCTGGATCTCGGCGTTGGCATTGATTATCCCTCGCCCCGCACGATTGGGGCAGACCGTCTGGCCAATGCCGCCGCTTGTGCCGCACTGCACGGATTCCCTTGTATCGTGGTCGATTTTGGCACGGCTGTGACCTTTGATGTTATTTCCCAAGCAGGCGATTACATTGGCGGAGTCATCGCTCCGGGGTTGAATGCCATGACCAGCTACTTGCATGATCGCACGGCCTTGCTCCCGAATATCAAACTCCGCGAACCCTCCAGCGCGGTTGGGCGCTCAACGAGGGATGCCATGCTATCCGGCGCAGTCCATGGCTACCGCGGGCTGGTGAAGGAAATCCTCTCTCAAATCCGCTCTGAGGCCTTTCCCAAAAAGCGCCCCCGCATCATTGCCACCGGCGGGGATGCGGAACTCATTGCCGGCCGCGTCGGTCTCTTCGATATCGTAGACCCGCTGCTCACCCTCCGGGGCTTGATTGTCATCGCACACAGAAACTTATGAACCTCGAGATTCTCGACAACCAACCCGTCTTGAAAATCCAAGCCGGCAATGCCACTGCCCTCATCTCCCCCGCACACGGCGCCAGGTTGCTGTCCTGGAATGTGCCCGGTTGGGACATCATCCACTGGCCTGCGAATGCCGACTGGGACCGCGTTCCCAAGGTGCGGGGCGGCGATCTGGTGCTCTTTCCATTCATCGCCCGCACCTATGCAAATGGCCGTATCGGTTCTTGGATCGATGAATCGGGAGTGCAGCGTCCCGCGCCGATGCATGGCTTCGCAAAAGATTCCCCCTTCCGTATCGTTGAGGCCTCTGCCGACTCGGTCACGCTACGCCTTGATGCCAATGAATCCACCACGGCCTGTTATCCCTTCCCGTTTCGCTTGGAAGTCACCCACCACATCGAACCGGATGCTCTGCTCACAAGCTTCCGCGTAACCAATCGCGGGAACAGCCCGATGCCGTGGTCTGCAGGCCATCACTACTATTTCCATATCCCGGCTGCCGAGCGAGCTGAGTGGAAGCTCTCTGTGCCCTGCGAGAAATGGGGACGCCAGAACTTCGCGGATGGCTCGATTGCATTCGATACCGCCGAGCAGCAGAGCGCTCCGCTTTCTGACCCTGCTTGGATTGACCGCTTTCACTCGAACCCCGATTTAGCGAGCATTGTTTTGTCCAACGCAACGGCAGGCAAAACCATTTCCTTTGAAAACCCGGCGAATCGCCCTGCCGATTGGCCCTGTGTCACCACTTGGACGGAAAAGCCCGATTCCGATTTCTTCTGCGTCGAGCCCTGGAGCGCATTTCCCAATGCGATTCAGAACCGTCTCGGTTTGCGCAGTCTCGCGCCCGGCGCATCGAATGAGATTTCTTGCCGCATTCGAATCAAGCAGGCGGCACAATCCATTTAAAACCACCTATGCCAAGTCTTGGAGTCAACATCGACCATGTATCCACACTGCGTCAGGCGCGTTATCGCGAAACGCCGGACAACCCGAATGCCGAACCCGACCCCGTGGCTGCTGCCATCATCGCCGAGAGGGCTGGTGCTGTCGGCATCACGGCCCACCTGCGCGAAGACCGCCGCCATATTCAGGATCGCGATATTTTTCTCCTCCGCGAAAAAATCACCACCAAGCTCAATCTGGAAATGGGCGTGTCGGAGGACATTCTCCGTATCGCTCTTCAAATCCGCCCCGAAGATGTCTGCCTCGTTCCGGAAAACCGCCAAGAGGTCACGACCGAGGGTGGGTTGGACTGTCTGACCAACGAGAAGACGCTCCGGAGTGCTATCGGCCGCCTGCAGGATGCAGGTGCCAGGGTCAGTCTCTTCATCGACGCCGAGGAAACGCAAATCCAAGCCGCCGCCTCGCTCGGCGCAGAGTTTATCGAAAT
>CANKXQ010000106.1 GCA_947487745.1 Spartobacteria bacterium
GCCGCCGAGAGGGTGAGAGACCCTGCCGCGAGAATCGCAGCCGCAAGGTGTGCCAGTGTTTTGTTTTTTATGAGCATGGTTGTGTTGATATGTTGAATGTCTTTGGTTGGTGAGACCAAAGACTGAACCAAAATAAGCAATCAGCGTGCCAACCCGTTTCAGTAGGGAGGCGAGCCTGGCGGATGCCCAAAAAACAACACATGGATTCGGTATGTCGTTTTTTGTTCACACGACTTCGATATCCCTTGGCGAGTATTCAACGGAAGCTGCGAATGCCCCTGAATTCCGGCTTTCGCAGGATGTCAGGCATGGCATGGTGTTGGCCACCATGGTTGTCCCAACGACAAATTCGACTTCGAACGCCGCCGGTGCAGGCCATCCCGCATTGTGGCAGATCATCTTGGCATTCGGGATCGTCTATCTCGGCTACGGGCTGAATTTCCTGGCTGTCAAAATCGGCGTTGAAAGCCTGCCCGCCTTTCTCTTCGCCGCATCGCACATTTTTTGTGCCGGCGTGATCCTCATAACCTGGCAGGCCTGCACCCAGCGCCATTTCTTGCTGCCAATGCAGGGCCTGCAGCGCGCGGCGATTGGGGCATTCTTTCTTTTCGTTGGCGGTGTGGGGCTGGTGACACAAGGCGAAAAACTCGGCGTCCCATCCGGCGTGGCGGCGATCATCAAAGCCTCTGTGCCACTCTGGGTCGCCGTATTGGAGGCTCTGCGCCCAAGAGGAGAGCGGGTTTCACTGCTGATGTCCGGCGGCCTATTGCTCGGAGCTGCAGGCGTGGTGGCGATTGTGGTGCCGCGATTGACGGCAGACTCTGTGGATTCGATGCCAACCGGCGTGCTCCTCCTGGTTCTCTCGGCCTTTCTTTTTGCCATCGGCAGCATTTTTGTCCGGCACAGACCGCCCTCGGATTCGCCCGCGACGGGAGCCGCTTGGATGATGATTTTTGGCGGCCTCCTTTTGACCGCACTGGGCCTGGTCTTCGGGGAGGCGAGCCAAATTCACGCCGATAACTTCACCACCCGCACGCTTGGAGCGTTTGCCTTTCTGCTGCTCGTCCACTCTTTGGCAGCCTTCACAGCGATGAATTGGCTCCTGCGCCACCTGCCCGCATCGGTGGTTACGACAAAATTCTATGTATCCCCGGCAGTGGCCTTGCTGGCTGGGAGCCTTGTTCTTGGCGAAAAAATCACTCTGCCGGTGGTCGCCAGCCTGGCCCTGATCCTCATCGGCGTGGGCGTTGTGCTCTGGGGAGCTGCGAGGAAAAAGAGGGAACCCGCGCTCAAGCCGAACGATGCCGAGGAGCTTGAGACCTGAAAAACAGCCCGCCGATTTTTACTCCAAGGCGGCCCGGCAGGTGCGGCAGTAGTCAGCGATTTTTTCAGCCTTGAGAATTCCCGACACGATGGCCACGCGTTGCGCTCCAGCAGAGAGGACTTCGGGGAGGTTTTCCAGCTTGATGCCGCCGATGCAGTAGATTGGCAGGGGCACAAGGCGGTGGACTTCACTGATTCGCGAAGTTCCGATGGACATGTAATCCGGTTTTGTAGGCGTTGAAAAAAGCGGACCAAAGCCGATGTAGTCAGGCTTTTCGCGGAGTGCGGATTCCGCCTGGAGCAGGCTGTGGGTGGAGAGTCCCACGATCTTGTCCGGCCCGATCAAGTCGCGCGCCACTTTCACCAGGATATCATCCTGTCCCACATGCAGGCCATCGGCGCCGGATTCCACGACGACTTCAGGATGGTCGTTGATAACAAAGGGAACCCCGAAGCGTCTGCAGATGGGAACCAAAGGCCGGGCAAGTTTGAGAATCTGGTCTGGATGAAACTCCTTGGCGCGCAGCTGGAGGATTTCTACTCCGCCTTCCAGCATTTCGGTGGCTACCCGGGTTGTTTCCGACGGCTCGACATAGCCCATGTCGAGAATCCCGTAGAGACGGCGATTTTGAAGATCGAAATTCATTTGCGGAGAGTGCTTTTGCACGAGCATTTTCCGCTGCAGGCAGGCTGTGCTTTGATTTGAGGTTTCCAGAATCCTCGCGTCAAAAATACCAGCGAGGCGCAGATCGCAAGGGGAATGAGAAAAAGTTCCAGTAAGGTCATATCATTAGAATAAACTCGAAACCTGATAAATCAAAACAGCGCTTAGCCAAGCCAAGGCGGTCATTCCAAAAAAGGAAAACGCGGCCCATCGCCAATTCAGCTCGCGGGCGATGATCGCCACTGTCGCTCCGCACTGCATGCAGAGGGCAAAGAAGACCATGATTCCGAGCACGACCGGAAGCGTGTAAACTGGCTGGCCCTCGCGCGGTCCGCTGGTCCATTTTTCTTTTTGGAGCACGCTGCGGAGGTCGTCTGAGCCCTCATCCACATCGGCACCGAGATTGTAGATGATACCCATGGTGGCAATGATGACCTCGCGCGCCGGGAAGCTTGAGAGGACGCCGACGGTGATCTTCCAATCAAATCCAGCGGGGTCGAAAACCGGTTGCACGGCCTTGCCGAATCGGCCGAGGTAGCTTTGCTCGATGTAGGCGGAGTCGATGTGGTGAATCAATGCGGCGCTGAGGTCGGATTCCGGATTTTCCAAAGCAGCCTGGATATCGGTCGGCGCATAATGCAGAGCGGCCGACGCAAGGAGGGACTGGGTGGCTCTTTCCTTCACCTCCGGATCGCGCGGAAAGTAGAGGAGCGACCAAATGAGAATCGAGAAGGCGAGAATGACGGTTCCCGCCCGCATCACGAACTCACGACCGCGCTCCCATATGCGGTGGAAAATATTCCGCAGCGTCGGCACACGGTAATCCGGCATCTCGAGGATAAATGGCTGGGCTTTGATTTTCAGAAAAAACCTGTTCAGCACCCAAGCCAGCGGAAGCGCGAGCGCGAGACCCACAAAGTGCATCGCAAAAAGAACGGCACCCGCGACAAGCGGTCCGTAGAGAGGCTCAATGAAGGTTCCGATGAGCAGAATGTAAACCGGCAACCTCGCCGAGCAGCTCATGAACGGGGCCATGAGAATCGTCGTGAGACGGGCCTTGGGATCGCTGAGCGTGCGGGTGGCCATCACTCCCGGAATCGCGCAGGCGTAGCTCGAGAGAAGCGGCACGAAGCTGCGGCCATTGAGCCCGCACCAACTGAAAAGCTTGTCCACAAGGAATGCGGCGCGGGCCATGTAGCCAGTGTCCTCCAGCAGCGCGATGAAGAAAAAGAGAATCAAAATCTGCGGAAGAAAAATCAGAACGCCGCCAACTCCGGCAATGATGCCGTCGCACACCAGGCTCTGCAGCGCCGGGTTGGCGGAGAGGAGCGGACGAGTGAGATCCTGCGTGGCCGAGGTTCCCGCATCGATCAAATCCATGAGCGGCCCGGCCCAGGAGTAGAGGCTTTGAAAGACCACATACATCACACCCAGGAAAATGAGCGTTCCCCACACGCGGTTGAGCAGGAGGGCGTCGATGGAGTCGTGCGAGCGGGCGATCGGCCCAGTGGCCTCGACCACGCCGTCGAGCAGGGTTTCCAGGTGGCGGTAATGGATCACCGCCTCGGCGGATCCCGGATTCAAGCCGGACTCGCGAATTTCTTTGTGTGCGGTATCCAGCAACTTCTTCACGCAGGCTTTGTCACTCACGCCACAGGTGAAGACGCTGTCGCTGTCGAAAAGGACGCGCAGCGCCTCGGCTTGGGTGAGGTCGCTGCTTCCTGCGCCCTGAAAACCCGCACGGAGCAATCCGCAGCCGTGAGTGATGCAGTCGGGCCAGTGAATTTTGGGAAGAGCGGACGGGGCATCGAGCGCGGTAACGATAGCCCGCTTCAACTCCTCGAGCCCGTTTCCGCGTGTGGCGATGGTTTCCACGACCGGGACGCCGAGCCTCTTCGCCAGCAGGTCCACATCGATGCGAATGCCATTCCGCTTCGCGGCGTCGCACTGGTTCAGGGCGATCAGCGCGGGGATGCCCAACTCTGCGCATTGCGAGACAAGAAGCAGGTTGCGCTTGAGATTTGTGGCATCGAGCACAAAGACCAGCAAATCCGGCTTCTGCAATCCCCGACGCCCTCCGAGCACATCCATCACCACCCGCTCGTCGTTCGAAACGGCTGTGAGGCTATAGCAACCGGGCAGATCCAGAATATCCATTTCGCTGCCACACGCACGCAGGAGGCCGGATTTTTTCTCGACCGTGATGCCGGGGTAATTCGCGATATGCTGGCGCAGGCCTGTGAGACGGTTGAAAAGCGTGGACTTTCCCGTGTTGGGATTTCCCACGAGGGCAACCAGCGGGCGGCCTTGCCGCTTTGGCTCGGCTGCTTCAGTCGGCGCGTTCATTCAGAGATGTTTTTCACCTGAATAATATGCGCTTCGGCCCGACGGAGGCTGATTTCTTGGCCATCGACTTCCACCGAGATCGGATCTCCCAATGGAGCAAAGCGGGTTACTTTCACCATGCGGCCTGGAATGAGCCCCAGCGTGGCCATGCGGTTCGCGCGCTCGCAATCCGAGGCAATGTCTTCGATTTCGGCACGGCTACCCACCTTCAGGCTGTCGAGCGTCCGCTTCATGCCTGCGATTTCAAAATGAATTGGGAAATGCCTCCGAACATTGGACCTACCATACGAAACTGCATGCGGGCGTCAATTATTGAGATTGCGTCTCAACTATTGGATTTTCAAGCGTCAGACCTTGCTGTTTGAGCACGGGCGCTCCAAGGATAAGCGAAATGAGGTTCGCCTTCGCATCCATAGGGTCTCTTGGAGATTTGCATCCCATGCTCGCGATGGCGGTTGCCGCCAAGAGTCGCGGGCATCATGTCGTGGTGGCCGCCGCCCCCGGCTATGCGGCGAATGTGGCGCGGGCCGGCGTGGAATTTCATCCGCTCCGTCCAGAGATTCCGGAAGATGCGGAGTCACTTGCTTATTACTTCGACTTGAAACGCGGTCCACGGCGTTTGCTGAGGGACATGATTTTTGCGGATGTTGCCGCAACCCATGAGGACCTGTGTGGCGCGGCCAGGGGAGCGGATTTACTGGTGGTGGCCGAGTTGCTTTACACCGCGCCGATCGCAGCGGCTGACGAAGGAATTCCATGGCTGAATATCGTTCTGGCGCCGACCTCGATGCTCTCGGCCACCGACCCCTGTGTGCTGGCACCGGCACCATGGTTGCATAAATTCCGGCATTTGGGTCCATGGCTGCACCGTCTCGCGTATTGTTTTGGACGAATCGAGGGGCGTATGTGGGCCGGCGGGTATTACCGGTTCCGCCGCTCACTGGGCCTGCCAGCGGGAGCAAATCCCATTTTCGACGCCAAGCATTCCCCGTTTGGCACGCTCGCGATGTTTCCAGATTTTCTCGCGGCC
>CANKXQ010000107.1 GCA_947487745.1 Spartobacteria bacterium
CGGATTTTTTCGGCGAGAGCAGGCCCCTCTGTGGCGGAGTTGAGCGTGTGAGTGAGTCCCCATTTTTTGGCCATTTCGAGCTTGGACTCGTGGAGGTCGATGCCGACGATAGGATGTGCGCTGACCATTTGCGCGGCTTGGGCTATATTGAGTCCCACGCCGCCAATGCCGAAAATGACAACGCTCTGGCCGATCTTGAGCTGGGCGTCGTTGTTGACGACACCTACGGCGGTGGTGACAGCACAGCCGAAAAGCGGAGCCAAGCGCATTTCGAAGTCGGGAGGGATGACGGTGAGACGGTTCTCGGAGACGATGGCCTCGTCGTTGAATGTGGTAACCCAACCGGCGTTGACGGTTTTGTTTCCCCACTTGTATTTGGGCGGTTGGCACTGGAGTCCACCGCTGGGCCGCCAGTGGAGAACGACATGATCGCCGGGCTTGACGCGCGTCACGCCCTCCCCTACCCGCTCGACGATGCCTGATCCCTCGTGCCCGAGGAGATGGGGCAGAAATTTATCGGGGCCCTTGGCGGCTTCGATCTCGTTGATTTGTGCCCCACAAATGCCGCTGTAATGAATACGGACATGGACCTGGCCGAAGGTGAGTGACTCGGGCATCTCGAGTTCGGCGACTTCGAGCGGAGAGTTGGATTGGACGAGGATGGCGGAGAGCATGGGAAGTGAGGAGTGAAAGTGCTACTTGGCTTTTTCTAAATCGCGGAGTTTTTTGATGGTGGCTGTGAGGATGGCGATGATTTCGCGGCAAAGGGATGTGCGCAGATTGATTATGCCTTCTGGAAGCCAGTGTTTGAAACGCTGGTAGCGGCCCATGGTTTCTTGTGCGGAACCTCGGGCGATGACCAAAAATTGTGTGTATTCTTTGCGTGAGCCGCGCCCGTAACCCTCTTCGATATTTGCGGCAATAGAATCCGCGCTGGCGTATTGCTGGGCAATGAGGCGGGTGAGTGTGAAATCTGAGGAAAACTTTGAAAGGTCTTGCACGACTAGATCAAAAAGCTCGATGGCCTTGCAATAAGCACCGAAGCGCTTCAATCCGCCGCTCTCCTCACTCTCACTTTTCACTCTCACTCTCCCTCCTTACTCGAAATAGATAAACTCGTAGTCGCCGGTGTAGCCGAAGTGTTTGTAGAGCCAAATCCATTCTTCTTGGTCGAAGAAGGATTCGCAGGTGAGGGCCCAGCATTGGACATTGAAGAGTTCCTGTTCGTTGCGGTAGCTCTCGAGCATGATGTAGCCTTGCTTGCCGACGCGTTGGATTTCGCTGAGCGCGGTTTGCAATTCGAAGATGCGGAGGTTGTGAAGCGTGGCGAGGGAGATGACGAGGTCGAAGGATTTGTCCTCGAAGGGATAGGGATCCTGAGCGCGGTGGAGGAAGAGGTTCGCCTTGAGCTCGGGGTGCACGCTGGCGAGGCCGTGTTTTGAGATGTCGAATCCAACGATCTCGAGTCCGGGCTCGAGGAGTTGCATTTCGTAAAGGAGAAAGCCTTTTCCGCATCCGACATCGAGCACGCGGGAACCAGCCTTGAGCCCGTAGGTGTCGATGAGAGCTTGCGCAACAGGTTTCCAGCGGCCGGGAAGATATTTGTATCCACCGTAACCGAAGCGCCGGTCACCATCCCAGTAATCGAACTCATACTCCTTGGCCTTGAGCATGCAGGCGACTTTGTCATCGACCATGCGGGCAAGGACATCGCGGGAGGCGGCTTTGTGAAGAGGAGTTACAAAATTACGGAGTTGGGACATGGAGGAAGAGTGAGGAGTGAAAGGGGAAAGTGAAAGGGGAAAAATGAGAGTGATAGGGAAAAGTGAAAGTGAGAGGAGGGCCTCACTCCTCACTCCTCACTCCTCACTCACTCTCCCTTCTGCGCGGATCGCAGAGACTCGTGCGCGGGAGAGTTGGAGGGAGAGTGAGCGATGGGGATCGGTGGGACGGCCTGGGAAAAAGGCGTTGAGACAGATGCAGGCCCACTTGATTTGGTAGAGGGGCGTGAGGAGGGCGAGGCGTTGGTGGAGGGCGTCGGGATTGGGAAAGAGAGGGATGGTTTTTTCGAGGAAAAGAGCGGCGAGATTTTCCGAGAGAAGGCGGTCGGGTTGGTTCGTGAAGTCGATGAGGGTTTTCGCGGGGTCGTCCCAGCCGGCGTATTCGAAATCGACATAGCGGAGTGTGCCATCCGACTGCCGAAGGGCGTTGTGGAAGCCAAAGTCGGAGGGTGAGAGGCAGCGCTCCGAGGGCGGGAGGATTTCGCGGCGGGTGGAATCCGGGATGTCTTCGATTTTTTTGCGGAGGTCGTGCCAGAGCGGAAGAAGAGTGTCGCGAATGAAGAGCACGGCTTGCTCATGCTCCTCGCTGGTGGACTGAATTTGCTGAAGGCGGTCGATGCGGGCGGCGGTGGTCTCAAGGTGTGCCTGGATCGAGAAGCAAGCTTCGGAGACGGGCGGGAGGTTTTTGTCGAATGCCGACTGGGCGTTCATTTCCGCAAAGAACTCTGCGGCGTCCAGAATGTCGGATTCGCCGATTTCTTGCGGTGGATTGCCTGGAATGAATTCGAGCAGGGCAAAGCGTGTGGACGGGTCTTTTGCGAGTGGTGCAGGGGCTTTGCGGGAGCCGATGGATTGAAGGAAATCGAGAAAAGCCCATTCCTGCCCGAGGCGGTCGCGGGGGTCAGCTTCGCTCCAGAAATAGTTTTTGAGGAGAAAGGATTCGGAACCACAATCGACACGCCAGACGCGGTTGTTGCGGCCACCGGCCAAGGCAATGAGGCTGGAGTGAGCTGGTTTTCCTAATTGCGTGAGGAGTGAAAGCGCGGCGTAAGAGGGATCGGGCGGAGTCATCGCTGAAAGAGAAGTTGGCGGGCCTTGTGCCAGGAGCGAAGGCGTGGAGAGGTCGTCCAGAGCGGGTGGGTATTTTCTGGATCGAAGAGGATGAAAGCCGTGGCGGCAGGGAACCCGGGAGTTTCGAAAACTTCGGGCAAGTCATCGATGAGCGCACGAGGGCGCAACTCGGCGACTTTTGCGACCTTCGCTTCGCGGGTATCGAAGAAATGCAGAGGCAGACCGGCGAGTGGAGTGGATTGAATCCAGTTGGCGGCGGCTTCGCGCAGGTCCGTTTTGTCACCAAGAACGGGGAATTGCGTTTTGTGACTTACGATGACGAGCTCCTCTTGCGCTGAGGCAACGAACTCGGCGCAGCCTGGAAAAAGTGTCCCCTTCCCGATTTGCTTGCCGTAGGCAAGGCCTTGGACGCGCGTCCAGAGATCGTTTGCACCACGGGCGAGAGCGGAGGCTTTGATGGAGGATTTATTTGTTACGATGCCTGGTTCTGGGAGGCAATCAAGCCGGGATGCGGCAGCGCGGAAGGCTTCGTCGTAGCAGATGATCGTATTGTCGAGATCGAGCGCGATCATGCGATCTCGGCGGCAATCCGGCGGGCGAGGCTGGCGGCATCGAGGCCGCAGTAAACTCGGGCCTCCTCTTGCTCGCCGCAGTCGTGCAGAAACTCATCCGGGATACCAATGCGTATCAGGCGCGGCGGGTTTGTTCTGCCAGATAAAAACTCGGCGACGGCGGAACCGAATCCACCGAGGACGGAGTGCTCTTCAATGGAAAAGACCGGCGATGAGCCGAGGTGGGCGAGGGCTTCCAAATCGAGCGGCTTCACGCTGGCGCAATTCCAAACGGTGGCTTGGATGTCGTCTTTTGCGAGGAGATCGGCAGCAGCAAGAACCTCCGAGAGAATCGTTCCGCAGGCGAGCAGCGTGGCTGAAGAGCCTGTGCGAAGGCGCTGCCAGCGGCCAACCATAAAAGCGGCCTCTTCCGTGAGGACGGGCTCGCCTTTTTTGCCAATGCGCAGATAGGCGGATTGGTTTTGCGCAAATACCCAGCGCATCGCTGCGCGCAACTCGGGTGCATCTGCGGGGGCGAGAACATTCATGCCTGGCAGGCTGCGCATGATGGCCAGATCCTCGAATGAATGGTGCGTGGATCCCAGAGCGGCATAAGAGAGGCCACTCCCCGTGCCGACAATCGTAACCGGCATGTTGTGGTAGCACACATCGAGTTTGATCTGCTCCAAGCAACGCGTCGTGACAAATGGAGTGATCGTGTAGCAAACAGGGCGCAGACCGCTGGAGGCAAGGCCGGCAGCGAGGGAGATCATATTGGCCTCGGCAACACCGCAATTATAGAAGCGGGTCGGCATGGCGGCTTTGAACTTGTCAAAAAGGCGATTCCCGATGTCACCACTCAGGACAACGATGCGCTCGTCAACAAGGGCGAGTTGGAGGATTTCATCGGCGAAGGCGTTGCGCATGGAGAGGAAGTGAAAGTGAAAGTGAAAGTGAGAGGGGTGAGTGAGGGCGGGAGGTGTTATTGCGCGATGCCGAGCTCTTGGGCGGCTTTTTTGACTTCCTCGGCCGAGGGGGATCGGTAGTGCCAGTTGTTGTCGTCTTCGATGAAGGAGGCCCCTTTGCCTTTAGTGGTGTGGGCGATGATGGCGCGAGGGCGGTGATCGCGGGGCTTTACGAGGGCTGAGAGAATTTCCGGCATGGAATGGCCATCGATCTCACAAGCATCCCAACCGAAGGTGGTCCATTTTTCGGCGAGGGGTTCCATTTGCATGATGTCGCGCGAGCGGCCTGTAGCCTGCCATCCGTTGAAGTCGACCAGCACGGTGAGCGGTCCGGTTTTGAGCTTCGGAGCAAGCATGGCAGCTTCCCACACGCTGCCTTCCTGACACTCTCCGTCACTCACGAGCACAAATGTGGAGTGGGGATTTTGTTGAATGGATGAGGCAATGGCGATGCCGAGGCCGACGCCAAGACCATGCCCAAGCGAACCGGTGGCCCATTCGACGCCAGGAGTCATTTGGGGACAAGGCTGCTCCGGCAAAGAGGCCCCGTGCTGGTTGTAACGAGCGAGATTTTCTTCCGGAAAAAAACCGAGTTTAGCAAGCGTTACATACAGGGCGCTGACGGCGTGGCCTTTGCTGAAAATGAGTCGATCTCGATTGGGGCCAGCGGGATTCGCAGGGTCAATTTTGAGAATACGCCAGTAAAGAGCCACAAGTAAGTCCACGCAGGAAAGCGCGCCGGCAAGGTGAGCGCTTTGGGCCTCATGCGACATGCGAATGAGGCGAAAACGGATTTCGCGGGCGCGAGTTTCGAGATCGGCGGTCACTTCAATTGCACTTCCTGCATGCGTTTAATGTTGAAATAGAGCGGATTGGTGAGCGGATCGGAGACTTTTCCGGCTTGGAAGGCGTCTTTGAGTTCGCGGATGGCGTCCTCGATGGTGAAACGGGGGG
>CANKXQ010000108.1 GCA_947487745.1 Spartobacteria bacterium
CCCCGGCGCGTTCGCTTCGCCCTCAGAGATGAAGTGCCGGATTCTTCATCTGGAGGACGATCCGCTCGATGCCGAGTTGATCTTGCGCAGGCTGGAAGCGGATGGCTTGGATTGCCAAATCGACCGGGTCGATACGGAGGCGGCTTTTTTGCAGGCGCTCGAACGCGGGGGCGTCGATCTTGTTTTGGCCGATTTTTCGCTGCCCGGCGCCGACGGAATGGAGGCACTGCGGCTCGCCCGGCAGGTGAAGCCCGATCTGCCATTTCTCATTGTTTCGGGAGTCATCGGAGAAGAGGCGGCGGTGGATTCTCTTCAGAATGGCGCGACCGACTACATCTTGAAAGACCGCCTCTCCCGCTTGACGCCCGCCGTGCGACGAGCGTTGGACGAGGCAGCGCTCCGCCGCGACAGGGAATCCCTCGGCGACCAGCTCACCCGCGCGCAGAAACTCGAAATCTTTGGAGAACTCGCGGGAGGCGTGGCTCACGACTACAACAACATTCTTACAATTATCATGGCCAACAGCGGGCTGCTCATGGCCGGACTCGACGAGGGAACGCGTCTGCACAAGCACGCTTCGCAAATCGAATACGCCTGTGGCCAGGCCGCCTCGCTCACCCGCCAGCTCTTGGTTTTCAGTCGCGACAGGGGGCGCGATGCCGCTGTGCTGGACCTGAATGGCATCGTCCAAAATGCCGAGTCCATGCTGGCGCGCCTGCTTCCCGAAAATGTCGAACTCGCAGTCTCCCCCGCTAACGGCCCGCTACACATCATGGCAGATCGCGGCGATCTCGAGCAGGTGCTGATCAATCTTGTCCTCAACGCCCGCGACGCCATTCGCTCGCACGGCACGATCCGAATCGAAACAGGGAGGATCCAAAAAAACAGGCAGGAGCTTGTTTTTTTAAAGGTGCGGGACAACGGCGCTGGAATGACCAGCGAAGTGAAGGCGAGGTTGTTCGAGCCTTTTTTTACGACCAAGCCGGAGGGGAGCGGCACAGGGCTCGGACTCGCGACCTGTCGGCGATTGATTCAATCCATGGACGGACAGATCACCGTAAAAAGTCATACCGGTCGGGGAACGGAATTCCGCATTCTGTGGCCTGCGGCAGAAGGTGGCGGGGGTTCTCAAAGCCAGATTCCTGTGCGCGCTGAAATGCCGCGTGGGTGTGAAAAAATCCTGCTGGCTGAAGACAACCACATACTTCGCGACATGATGGCCGGCCAACTTGAGGAGCTTGGCTATGAGGTTCTGCAAGCCTCCAACGGTATCGAGGGCCTCGATGTCTTCGCGCAGAGCAAAGACAACCCTCCGGTGCTTGTCATCGCGGATGTCGCGCTCCCCCTGCTCAGCGGACGGGAGATGGTCAGGTTGCTCCAGCGGTCATCGCCGGGTTTGCAGGTCTTGCACACCTCGGGACACTCCGACCACACCATAGCCGCGCTGGGATTTCAGCTTCCGGCAGGGGATGTGCTCAGGAAACCTTTCACGCTGGCTGAGCTAACGCTGAGAATCCGCGAAATCCTCTCCGCCAAGAAATAAGTCGTTTCTGTCGCGCAGGCTTTGTTGACAGCGCGCGCCGTCCTCCCCATATTCCGTGCCCGCCCACAGCCGGGCGGACTACTATTTATGGAAAATATTCGCAATATCGCCATCATCGCACACGTCGATCACGGCAAAACGACACTCGTTGACCAGCTTCTCAAGCAGGCAGGAACCTTCCGCGCCAACCAAAAAACCGACGAGCGCATGATGGACTCGATGGATCTGGAGAGGGAAAAAGGCATCACCATTCGTGCCAAGAACGCTGCTTTCCGCTGGAAGGATTACCATGTGAACATTGTGGACACTCCCGGCCACGCCGATTTCGGCGGAGAGGTCGAGCGCATTATGAAAATGGTGGACGGTGTTCTCCTTGTGGTGGATTCCCATGACGGCCCGCAGGCGCAAACGAAATTCGTTCTGCGCAAGGCGATGGAAAACGGTCTCAAGCCGATTGTGGTCATCAACAAAATCGACCGTGAGAATGCCCGTCCGCACAAGGTTCTCGACATGGTGTTCGAGCTTTTCATGGAACTCGGCGCAAGCGACGAGCAACTCGATTTCCCTCACATCTACGCCAGCGCCAAGCAGGGCTTCGCCAAAAACGAAGTCACGGATTCCAGCGACAACATGGAGCCTCTCTACGAGGCGATCGTGAAACATATTCCGCCTCCGCCCAAGCCTGATGTGGATTTTTTCCGTATGCTCGTTTCGAACCTCGACTACAGCGACTACCTCGGCCGTATCGCCTACGGACGCATCATCAGCGGCAAGGTTGAGATGGGTCAAACAATCGTCTGCATTCACAAGGGCGGTCAGAAGGAAAAAGCCAAGATCACGGCGATTTTCTCCCACGAGGGATTGGAAAAAGTGCAGGTCCAAGAGGCATTGGCCGGCGACATCGTGGGCATCAGCGGATTCGAGGAGATCTTCATCGGCGAGACGCTGGTCGACACCGAGGAGCGCGAGGCCCTTCCATTTGTCGAGATCGATCCGCCGACAATTTCCATGAAAATCTGCGTGAATGACTCGCCTCTCGCCGGTCGTGAGGGAAAGTTGCTCACCGCGCGTCAGATTCGCGACCGCCTCATCCGCGAGACACGCGGCAATGTTTCCATCATGGTCGCCGACACTGATGTCGCAGGCCACTTTGATGTGAAGGCCCGTGGCGAAATGCAAATCGCCGTGCTCGTGGAGCAAATGCGCCGCGAGGGCTTCGAGCTTCTTGTGTCACGCCCCGAAGTTATCTTCAAGCGTGCCGAGGACGGTTCCGTGCTCGAGCCAATGGAGACTCTCTATGTCGATGTCCCGCCGGAGAACCTTGGCGATATTCTGCAAAACCTCGCCGGCCGCAAAGCGGAGATCGTCAATATGGAGCACAATCCACACAGCGTCCTGGTTCAAGCCATCACGCCAACGCGTGGCATCATCGGTTTTGAAACCGATCTCGTGAACCTCACCAAAGGGCACGGCATCGCCAGCCACCTCTTCAAGGAATACGGCCCGCACAAAGGCGAGATTCCAAGCCGCAACAACGGCGTGCTTGTATCGATGGAAGGCGGCACCAGCATGGCCTACGCGCTGGACAGCATCCAGGAGCGCGGTCGTCTCTTCATCGGGCCACAAGAGGAAATCTACGAGGGAATGATCATCGGAGAAAACGCTCGCCCCGACGACATGCCGGTGAACCCCTGCAAGGCGAAAAAACTGACCAACATGCGAAGCCAAGGTGACGGCAAGGGCATCTCGCTTGCTCCTCCGATCGTGATGAGCCTCGAGCGCTCGCTCGAATATATCGCTCCCGACGAGTATGTGGAGGTCACTCCCAAATCGCTCCGCCTCCGCAAAAAAATCCTCGACGCCAACGCGCGCAAACGCGCGGAAAAATCGGCCGGAGTCTTTGCCTGACGCATCGTTTCCTTCAAAAAAGCCCGGAGCCACAAACTCCGGGCTTTTTGCGTTTTCCGACCCGCGTCATGGGCGCTCCAAACAGATTTCCAAGGGGCACGGGTTGACTCGGATCAGCTCATGGATTATTTCGGGAAGCAATGGAGGAACCACCATTACAGCCTCACAAGAAATCGCCCGTATCGTGGGAGCAGGCAGTCGCGCAATTCAAGCGGCACAACCCGGCACATCCGCCTGGAATGCCGAAGAGCAAGCCATCCGAGAAAGCTCAAGCATACCTTGGTATGATATTGGAGCGCTCGAGGCACCTGCTACGATAGCGTCCGAACATTTCGTCTGGTTCCAAGACGGCATGGTTTTCAAAGCCACTGCCTATGGTCGTTTTGGACACTCGATTGACAAAGGGCCTGGCAAAGCCACTCCGCTGGAATACCTCCGACGAATTGCTTCGAGCAACGAAGCATTCAATGATTCCGCAACGATCGTCGGAAAATTCGAAAACGAAAATGGGAGCTTGGGCTTGATCCACGCGCAGGACTTCATCGCACAGAATCCGGCGGGTGCATTTCACGCAACGCCGGAGCAACTCATCAAATTTTTGGACTCGCTCGGGTTCTTCCCATCAAAAGGCCATTTTTCAAAATATGAGGTCTGGGCCAATGCCGATCTTGGAATCGAGATCGCCGATTTCCATTCCGGGAATGTGATTTTAAACAACAAGGGGATGGTTGTTCCAATCGACATCGTTGTCCACAAATTCGACCCCACAAAAGGCGTCGACTTTTTTTGAATTAGCGGCCCACATAATCACCTTCCATGAACCTCGTTTATCTCGACGAATCGGGAAACACCGGAACGAACCTCTCTGACCCGCAGCAGCCGGTCTTCGTCCTCGCCGCGCTCATCGTTCCCGAATCTGTGTGGCTGGATCTCGAGAAGCGACTGGTCGAGGCCATTGAGAACTTCTTCCCCGAGCGCCCGCCCGATTTTGAGGTCCATGCAAACCAACTCCTCAACCCGCGTGGATTTTTCCGCGCATTTCCCATGGCCCATCGCCTGGAATTCTACCGAACTTGGCTTTCCATCGCTGCCTCGCTCCGGCTACGCCTCGTGAGCCGAGCCATCGTTAAAAAACGCTACGCGCAATGGCTCCTTGAGACTTACGGTCCTGGCGTCGCCATCAACCCACACAATGTCGCCTTTGTCCTCACTGCGCAGGTCGTAAACGAATTCCTTCGCGCCACGCCCGGCTCTCCGCTCGGAATACTGATTTCCGATGAGAACCACGAGGTCATGCCCGACATTGAAAAATCCATCCGTCTCCTGCGCGGCGAAGCCGGCTCCCTCCGGCTCAGCCAGATCGTTGAAAAGGGTTTTTTCATCGAGTCGCGAAAAAGCCACATCCTGCAACTCTGTGACCTCTGCGCCTACGCCATCCGAAGGAGCGAGGAGCACAAAACAGGTCACGCCGTGAAGCCCGCCGAGTCGTCAATCATCCCGTGGGTGGAACCCCTCCGCCATACTGCCGAAGAGCCCATGGTTGATGTCCTCGCCTGGCTGGACACCCAACAAAAAAAGGAGCGGCCAGGGAGATGAATCTCGGCAACGGAAAAGGTCCGAAGCACACTGGTCGCTCTTCACCAAACTAACATTCCGGCCAGCTTGCACAACTGAATATTTCCTAAGAAAACACAAGCTGCTCCAGTGCCCTTGCTCGGATTCGCGGAAAGGATTGACGCGCCCGCCGTGCTCACCCAGTATCCCCGCTCTTTTCACATTTCATGCGTCATACCATATCGATTCTCGTTGAGAACAAATTCGGCGTGCTGACCCGCGTGGCGGGGATGTTCAGCGGTCGCGGA
>CANKXQ010000109.1 GCA_947487745.1 Spartobacteria bacterium
TTCTCGGCACCGGCTGGGAACGAAAAGGCCTCTCCACCGCTATCAAAGCTATGGAAATGGTCGATGATGCCACGCTGCTCGTCGCGGGTCGCGGTCCAGCGGATCTCTATCGCAGCTCAAAGGCCCACTTCCTCGGCCCCGTTGCCGATATCGCGTCGCTCTTCGTGGCAGCGGATGTCCTGACGCTGCCGACATGGTATGACCCTTTCTCGAACGCCTGCCTCGAAGGCCTCGCCGCAGGGCTACCGGTGATAACCACGACGGCGAACGGCTTTTCCGAAATCCTTACGCCTGGCGTGCATGGCGAGCTCATTCCGCCGGGGGATGCCCTTGCGCTGGCCGAAGCCATCGATTCTTGGAGCAATGCAGAACGCCGTCTTGCAGCGCGGCCGGAGTGCCTCCAGCTTGCTGGGTCTTTTTCCATCGAACGCAACGCGGCCGAGACAATGGCACTTTTAAACACGCTGCACGGCCGCTGAATCCCGCTTCATCCTTTCAGGCGCCCAGATTGTCTTTCCTGTTCGAGAAACGCTCCAGGGGTGAGCACACGGAGATCGTAAACCGACTGGCCAAGGAGAGAGCCAAAATCCCGGCGATCGAGCGTAAGAAGCACATCGGCGCACGCGAGAGCGGTGCAAAGGACTGGTTTGTCCTTGGTGACATGGAAAAGCAGAGGCCAATCAAAAGTTAGTTCGTCATCCTCGACCACGAGTTGGTTCTTGAGGTCAAGCCAGACGCGGGTTGCGGAAAGAGGCAAATCCGCCAGATTATCGCGCATCTCCCGCAGCACCCATCGGGAAACAACCAACTCCCATCCCTGCGTGGCGGCGATTTCGAAGATCAGTCGCGATGCCCCTGTTTTAGAGAGGCAGGCGGCGAGAGCGACGCAGCTGTCGACAAAGATTCTCAATGGCCTTTCCGAAAGCGTTCTCCGTCGGCTTCGTCCTCGGCGAGCATGGAAGAAAGCTCCTCTTGGGAGTAAAGGCGAGGTTGCGGTTGAGCCCGGTCTTTTCTCAACCGGATTGCAAGGAAACGCAAAAGCCCCTCTTTCTGTTCAATAGGCAAAAGGTCGGCTGCCGTCTCGATTTCTTGAACTGTGGACATACTTAAAAAATAGCTTTGCCTTTTTTGTCTTCAAGCACGCCTTTGTCTCAACCGGATTTTTCTAAGGACAAATTGTCGACAGGGACGTCCGTTTTCCTGAGCCATGAGCGATTTGATTCCTTGCAGCATGGGACAGACAAGAATTTCATGGCGCGCATGGAGACACTCAACAAACTCACGGAGCAAGCGGCCTCACTCGTGTGGGGGCCATGGCTCATTGCTCTTCTCTTCGGCACACATCTTTTCCTGACCATCCGCACAGGGTTCGTGCAGCGGCATCTCGCGCATGCGATCAAGCTGTCCGTCAGCAAGGAGCCGGGCTCGCCGGGCGACATTAGCCAATTTGGCGCGCTGGTCACTGCGCTGGCGGCGACGATTGGAACAGGGAACATCTACGGCGTCGCCGGCGCGGTGATCATGGGCGGCCCCGGCGCGGTCCTCTGGATGTGGCTCACAGGCGTTTTCGGCATCGCCACCAAGTATGCGGAAGCCCTCCTCTCGGTGAAATACCGCGTCACCAACGATCGCGGCCAGATGTCCGGCGGGCCGATGTATGTGCTGCAAAACGGCCTCAAAGCTCGCTGGGCGGGGGTTTTGTTTGCGGTCTTCACAGCCATCGCCGCGTTCGGCATCGGAAACATGGTTCAATCAAATGCCATCGCGGACATGATTGTTGCCAAAAAAGAAATCCTCCCGTTTGCGGTGTCGGACGCAAATTTGAAAATTGGCGTCGGGATTTTGCTCACCGCTATCACAGCGGCGGTCATCCTGGGAGGAATCAGCTCCATTTCGAAATTTTGCACCATCCTTGTCCCATTCATGGCGGCTTTTTACATCCTCGGCTGCCTCATCATGCTGGGCTTGAACTGGGACAAACTCGGCGGCGCGCTGCATATCATCGTCACCAGCGCGTTCACCGGGCAGGCCGCTGTTGGCGGGTTCGTCGGCGCGGGCATCGCCGAGGCCATGCGTTATGGAATAGCCCGAGGGCTTTTCTCGAACGAATCCGGTCTCGGCAGCGCGCCGATCGTCGCAGCTGCCGCGCGCACCCGCGATCCCGTGCGCCAGGCCCTCGTTTCCAGCACCGGCACTTTCTGGGATACAGTCGTTGTTTGTGCACTCACTGGCCTCGTGCTTGTTTCCTCGGGGGATTGGCAGAACGGCGGCCTCACCAAAGCCGCCCTGTGCGATGCGGCTTTCCACCGGGTGGGGATTTTCGGCGACATCATTCTTGTTGGCGGCCTGCTGACTTTTGTTTTTTCTACAATTCTCGGCTGGTCTTACTACGGCGAGAAGGCGGTGGAATACCTCGCCGGAGTGAAAGCCATAACGCCCTACCGCTGGCTCTGGGTCGCGGCAGTCTTCATCGGCTGTGTTTGGAAGAGCGACGCCGTGTGGAATTTCTCGGACATGATGAACGGCCTCATGGCAATTCCCAACCTTGTCGCATTGGTTCTGTTGAGTGGAGTCGTCGCCGCCGAGTCGAAGCGCTACTTCTCAAACCGCAAATCCGATTGAAAGCCATGCCGAAACAGACCGATCCCGCAGAGACCAAAATCCGCGCCAACTTTACATCCCTCGCGAAACTATGGCTGGACGAATCGTGCGAGCTTTTTCCCGAGCAGGCCAGCAATCTGGGGTTCCGCCAGTATGATTCCTTGCTGAGTAGGAACACGCCGGAGATTCACCGAAAACACATAGCCCTCCTTGAGCGCACTCTGATTGCGGTGGAGGCCTTGCCCGAAGCGGCTTTCCATGGCGACGAGTGGATCGACCGGCGGGGACTGCTTGCGAGGCTCCGCATGGATTTGCTTTCCGAGCGTGATCTGCTGCGCTGGCGCACAAATCCCCAGACGCACTCGAACTCCGCGATCGATGCGATTTTCGAACTCGTGGTGCGAAACTCCGGCAAGCTCCGCCAAGCGTTGCCCGCCATCGAATCCCGCCTTAAAAAAATCCCCGCCTACCTGCGTGCCGGCGCGGATTGTGTGGAATTGCCCGATCCGCTCTGGACCTCGCTCGGTGTACAATCCTGCGCCGGAGCTGTTGAATTTCTCCACGGCTTGGAGCACGAGCTTTGCAGCCTGTCCAGCAAACCCAAGGCCCTCGCCTCCACGCTGAAAGCCGCCGCCAAGGCGTTCGAGGAATACGCCGCCGCCATTGCCAAGAAAAAGCAGGGGCCGAAGGGTGGCTTCTCCATCGGCCGCGAGCGGTTCGAATTTCTCATCCGCGAGCAACTCGGCCTCGACCTCTCGCTTCCCGAAGCCCGCGCACTCGGGGAATACCAGATCCAGCGCCATGAATTCCTTCTTGAACGCGCCGCCCGTCGTCACGGGCGCAAATCCGCGCGCGAGATCATTGACCGTGCCGCCGCCGGATGGACCCCCGAGCTTCCTCTGCTCGATGTTTACCGCCAGGCCACATCAGATATCAAAGCCCGTCTCGGGAAGCTCGGCCTCGTCACAGTTCCAAAGGGCGACACGCTGAAGGTTCTGCCCGTGCCGCCATTTCTGAAGCACCAATTTCCAACCGCTGCCTACAGTGCGCCGGAGCCATTTGCCAAGGACCAAACCGGCATCTTCTGGGTGAACGATCTGAGTCTCGACCAAAAAGATCCCGAAAAAAAACTCGCCGAAATCCGTCAGCACCACGGCTTGGAACTCACCACAGTCCACGAAGCCTATCCCGGTCACCACTTGCAATTTGTGGTCCAATTCCAACACGCCAGCCGCCTGCGCCGCCTTTTCGCGCACTCCATTTTTTACGAGGGCTGGACGATGTGGTGCGAGAAGCTTGCCGTGGAGCACGGTCTGGTGGACATGCCCGGCGCGGAGCTGATCCAACTTCACGACGCCCTGTGGCGGGCGCACCGCATTGTGATCGATTGCGGGTTGCACGACGGCACTCTCAGCCATGCAGCTGCCGCCAAGAGGCTCCAGAGTGGAGTCGGCTTCACCGCAGCCCGCGCGGCGGCGGATGTGAACTGGTATACCTCAAGCCCGACGGTTCCGATGAGCTATCTCCTCGGCCGCCTCGAAGTGGAAAAACTCCATCGACAACTTGTCCTCGAAGCCGGCTGGCCACTGCGCAAATTCAACGACTGGATGCTCTCGCACGGCGCCGTCCCCTACAGCTGGATCCGCCGCGTCTGACATCCCGCGCTGCAGGCAGCGCGTGTTTATTTGTCAGCCAAGGCGGGTTCGAGTTTCGCAAAAAAGCAAAGCACGGCGATAGAATGCGCCCGTGTGCGAATGCGGGTGATACCAAAATGGGCCCTCCAGTTTGGAGGGCCCGAAAGGATCTGTTTAAATTCTGTCGCGAGCAGACGCTCGGATCACGCCGCTTTAGCGTGACCTTGGCGCAGCTCCTCCGTGCGGAGCAGCACACGCTGGCGCATGATTTTTCCAGCGGTGAATTTCACGATAGCGCGGGGAGGAATTTCCACCGTTTCCTGTGGTTTTTTAGGATTGCGTCCGATGCGTTTTTTGGTGAGACGGACTTCAAAGACACCGAAGTTGCGAAGCTCAACATTGTTTCCCGTGGCGAGACCCTCAGTGATTCCTTCGAGTGTCAATTGAACCACGCTAAAAACCTCCTGCTGGGTGAGACCGGTTTTTTCGCTGATTTGTTTGACAAGATTATTTTTCGTGAGGTTTGGCATAAGCCCTTCTTGATAGGTTGTTCTGGAAAATTTCGCAAGACATTTGCTTAAAAATTAAGCGCTGATCTGCGGCATAGTCGGACAAAGTTTGCGTTCGGGGCCTTGGCGAAAAACCCACTTTAGCGGACAAAGAAAACAAGAGCCAAACCGAGCCATGTGGCACCAAGGCCCGTTGCGGCAGAAGCCCCGAGGAGGAGCGCAAAAGCGACGAAGCGCCGGTCACGCAAGAAGCGCTGCAGATCGACTGCCAGCGTGGAAAAGGTGGTGAGTGATCCACAAAAACCCACGCCGATTGCGACATAGATTATTTGCGGAAGGAACGCGCCGGAAAACAACGCGGCGGCCACGCCCAGAATAAACGAGCCAAGCGCGTTGACGAAAAGCGTGCCAAAAGGAAATTCGGTCTCGGACGCCAGTGCGCGGTTTGCGGAGGAGTGGACAAAGGCGCCGAGGTGATAACGCACCAGCGCTCCGACGACTCCCAGAGCGGCTATGAGCAGAGGTT
>CANKXQ010000110.1 GCA_947487745.1 Spartobacteria bacterium
CGCGGGGGTTGACGGTGAATTTAAGAAAAGCGGCGACATCCTTGATGTGGGCCTGCTCGAAAAATCGAAGCCCGCTGGTGATACTAAAGGGAATGCCGCGCCGGGTGAACTCAAGCTGCGTTTCCATCGAGTGATAGTGGGCGCGGTAGAGGACGGCGATTTGCTCCAGCGGCACGCCCTCGTCCGAGAGTTCCATGATGCGTTGGGCGATGAAGGTCGCTTGCTGGTTGTTGTTTGGTAATGCAACCAGCGCGGGCTTCACCGCATGCGGCTTGCGCACGGGCGCGAGATTTTTTGGGAATTGGTTTTCGTTTGTGAGAATGGCGGCGTTGGCAACATCCAGAACGCCGGGCACGCTACGGTAGTTCGTCTCGGTTTTGAACACCTGTGCGCCGGGGTGTGTCTCGGCGAATCGCAGGATGTTTTCGAAGTTTGCCCCGCGCCACGAGTAGATGCTTTGGGCATCGTCGCCAACGACCATCACATTGCCATGGTGTGCGGCGAGGAGGTCGATGAGTTC
This sequence comes from Spartobacteria bacterium, assembly GCA_947487745.1. Lineage (GTDB taxonomy): Bacteria > Verrucomicrobiota > Verrucomicrobiia > Chthoniobacterales > Terrimicrobiaceae > UBA967. The sequence goes on from CANKXQ010000110.1 coordinate 521, forward strand.
TGATTGAAGGCGGTTGGTGTCCTGATACTCATCGACGAGGATGTGTTGAAACTGGCGTTGGTATTGGGAGGCGATCTCGGGATTCGTCAGGAAAAGCTCCAAGGTCTTGGCGAGGAGGTCGTCGAAGTCCATCGAGTTCGCCTCCTTTTTTCTCGATTCGTAGGCGGTCTGAACGCGCTCGATGTCTTGGGTGAGGGGAATGAAGTATCGGTATTTTTCGACCAGCACTTTGGATATGGCGAAGCCGGTGTTGATCGAATAGCTGAAGATGTCCGAAAGCACGCCGGCTTTTGGGAATCGCTTGTCGGTGGAAACAATGCCCTCCTGGGCCACAACGGACGCGATCATGTCCTCGGCATCTTCGCGGTCCATGATGCTGAATCCTTGGCGGAACCCGACGGCCTCGGCATGTCGGCGGAGGATGCGGTTGCCGATCGAGTGGAATGTGCCGCCCCAGAGTCCATCGGCCGCTCCGGGGATGAGTGTGTGCACCCGCTCGGTCATTTCACGCGCGGCTTTGTTTGTAAAAGTGAGGAGCAGGATGGAGCGGGCGGGAATGCCTTGTTCCAGAATCCAAGCCACGCGGTAGGTCAGTGTGCGTGTTTTTCCGCTGCCCGCCCCGGCAATGACCAACGAGGCCCCGCCGGGGGATGTCACAGCGGCGAGTTGTTGCTCGTTGAGCTCCGAGGGATAGTCGATGCCGCTGGAGGAGGCCGGAGGTGCTTGCAGTGTGTAGGAGCGAGCCACGCTGGGGTTAGTTTTGCGAGATGCGCAGCTCGCCGAGCTTGGATGAAGGAATGTTCAGCCCGTAGGCAAGAAGTTTTGCCGACTCATCGGCGATGCGGGATTTTGTGCTTCCGAGAACGACGGCAATGACATCACGCCCGTTGTAGGAGCCGCTGGAAATGAGGCAATGCCCTGCCAGGTCGGTGTAGCCGGTTTTCATGCCATTGCAGAACGAGTAGGTGCGGAGGACGCGGTTCGTATTGCGGAGAGGCACGACATTTCCGGAGCTGAAGCGGAAGTTGTAGTTCTTCGTCCTCATGATCTCGCGGAGTGTGGGATTGCGGTAGGCCATGCGGGCGACGCGGGCCATGTCGCGGGCGGTCGAATACTGGCCTTTGGCGGGCAACCCATTGGGATTCTCGAAATTCGAGCTTGTGCCGCCCAGGTTACGGACGCGTTGGGTCATCTTATCAGCAAAGGCGCTCACGCTTCCGGCATTGTCGCGGGCGAGGGTGCGGGCGACATCGTTGCCACTCTTTACCAGTAGGGCGTTGAGTAGCTGTAGCCGTGTGTAGCTCTGTCCGGGTTTGACATAGATTTTGGTGGGCTCGCAGTTTGTGTCCGCGGCTTCGATTTCGACCCTCTTATCCAAGTTGCCCGCTTCAGCGACGATGAGGGCGGTGAGGAGCTTTTGGGTGCTTGCGACGGCGCGCTGTGCGGTGTCGTTTTTCGAGAAGAGGACCTTGCCGGTGTTCGCATCCACCAAAATCGCCGACTTGGCGCTGATCTCTGGAATGCGTGCGGCTTGAAGTGGTATGATGGCGAGAAGGCAAAGAAATGCGGGAAGCAGACGGGCGGTCATGTGGTGAAGTTAAGGTTTTTTTGGCGGTGTGCTGAATAACTTTTCCATTTCGGGATTTTTTTCAACCCCGAGTTCGAGGGCCTTCTGATAATGCCGCCGGGAAAGCTCGATGGCGGGCGGTTTTTCCTCCAGGTAAAAAACGGCGAGGTTGTAGTGGGCATCCGCATACGAGGGATCGATTTCGACGGCTCGGCGGAGTTCGTGCTGCGCGCCTTCGATCCAACCCCGGCGTCCCATGACAACCCCGAGGAAATTGCGAGTTCGGGCGTTTAGCGGATCCTGCACCATGGCCTGCGAGAGTGCGGCTAGGGCGGCGTCCGGTTCATTGCGGTCCATGTAGATCATGCCGAGTGTGAGCCACGCTGGGGCGGATTCGAGGCGCTGACGGACGGCCTTCTTCAGTAGTTCCTCCGCCTTGTCGGGATGGCCTGAATAAAATTCCACCATTCCAAGGTTCACAAGACCTATGAGGTTGTCCGGTTCCAGAGTCAGAACGCGAGAGTAGGCGTTTCGTGCAGCGCTGTAATCCTTCCGTTCAAAAGCCACATTTCCTTCCGCAATAGCTGCTGCCAGAGTGCGAGGGGTGAAGTTTTTCTCCGGTTCTCCTGCAGGCAGGCTGTGCGCGAATCCGATTGCGCATGCCGCCAGGAGCGAGTGAACGGCAGCGCGGTGGATCATTGGCCCGAGAGTTCCTTGGAGCGCCGATCAGCCGCCCGCACAGCTTGGATGAACGCTGCGCGGACACCGTGCTGTTCGAGTTCGCCAAGAGCTGCAGCCGTTGTTCCCCCGGGGCTCGTCACCATTTCGCGAAGGATCGCAGGATGTTCGCCGGTTTCCTTGGCGAGTTCGGCCGCTCCCAGCACGGTTTGAATCGCCAGTTGGCGCGCCAAGTTCGTAGGAAGTCCGCAAGAAACTCCACCATCGGTGAGCGCTTCGATGACCAGAAAAACATAAGCCGGTCCGCTCCCGCTCAGGCCGGTGACGGCATCGAGGAGTTTTTCCTGCACATAAGACACAACTCCCACGCTGGCGAAGATCGCTTCGGCGCAGTCCTTGTCGGCTTGCGTGGCGTTCGCACCCCCGGTGTATGCCGTTGCTGCCCGACCGATGATGGCGGGCGTATTCGGCATGGCTCGTATAACGCGGCACTTTGGGGCCATTTTTTCCAAGGTTGCCACATTCAGTCCCGCCGCAATCGAGATGAGGAGCTTCCCATCCAGAACGGCGCCTGCTTGTTGAATAGCAATCGCAGCCTCCTGCGGTTTTACGCATAGGATCACGACAGGTGCGGCTCCTGCGGCCTCTTCGTTGCTGGTAGCCACACGCACCGAGGTGGTATTGTGTAGGCTTTCTAGAATCTCCGCTTCGGGGCATGCGGCGATTATGTCTCCAGCAGTGCACAACTTGGCGCGCAACATTCCTTGAATGATTGCTGATGCCATTTTTCCCGCTCCGAGAAACGCGTATTTCATGCTCCAACGCTAAAGGAGGGCGGCAGGGAATGGGAAGGCTGTATTCCTTGAATGAAAGCCATTGCCGATTGGAACGAATTGGTCACATTTCATTCCTTGTATCCCACCGGCGTGAGTCATAGGACATCGGCACCAATGGATTTCTCTACCTCGCTCGTTTCTATTCAGGACCTCCACAAGAGCTTCGATCAAACGCCTATTCTCAAAGGCGTGAGCTTTTCCATCGAGGAGGGCGATCTGGTTTCGGTCATCGGCCCGTCGGGATGCGGCAAAAGCACGATGTTGCGCTGCATCAATGGTCTGGAAACGCTGGATTCCGGCGTCATCAGTGCCGCCGGCGCGTGCATTTCCCGGATGCCTGGAGCGAAGATGGATGCGCATTTCGAGAAAAACGCCCACATCCTGCGCCAGCGAGTCGGCATGGTTTTCCAGCAATTCAATCTCTTCCCCCACCGCACGCTGCTTCAGAATACCATGATGGCGCCGGTCATTGTTCGGGGCATTCCCCGCGAGGATGCGGAAAAAACCGGGCGCGCCCTACTTGAAAAGGTCGGCCTCGGTGCCCATGCCGACAGGTATCCCGCGAACCTCTCTGGCGGTCAGCAGCAGCGCGCTGCCATCGCACGGGCGCTTGCCATGCAGCCGAAGGTCATGCTTTACGACGAGCCAACGAGCGCGCTCGATCCCGAGTTGGTCGACGAGGTTCTCCATGTCATGAAAGCGCTGGATGCCGAGGGCATGACGCAGATTGTCGTGACGCATGAGATGCGGTTCGCCCGCGATGCCAGCGACTACATTATCTACATGGAGGGCGGGCACATCGTGGAAATCTCAGACGAGGACGAAATTTTCGAAAACCCCAAAGACGAGCGCACTCGCAGATTCCTCAGGAGGTTCATCTGATGAAAAAAATCACCCTACTTTTGTTGCTGATACTGGCTGTCATTCTGCAGCCCTCTGCGCATGCCGACTCCAAGACTCTTCGCTGGGCGGCGGCGACGGACAGCAACGCGCCCTACGCCTTCTACGGCCCCGGCAATAAACTGACGGGCTTCGAGTATGAGGTCATCCAAGCCGTCGCCCGAGAGATGGGTCGCGAGCCTGTGTTCGTGCCCAACGACTGGGACGGCCTCATTCCCGGCCTCGGTCGCGGGCTCTACGACTGCGTCATCTGCGGCATCGAGGTGACTCCTGACAAGGCGCAGGAGGTGCTTTTCACAAATCCCTACTATGTGACCTACGAGCAGTTCGTCGTGAAGAAGGGCACTGAACCGGTGACCAGCCTCGAGCAACTCAAAGGCAAACCGGTCGGCACTCTCAGCCAGACAGCCTCGTTCAACATGCTCTCCAAAACTCCCGGAGTCATCGTCAAAACCTACGACGAGGAGGTCAACGCCTACGCGGATGTCGTCAATGGCCGCCTCTTTGGCGTGCTCCTCGATTATCCCATCGCGAAATACTACGCTTTTGCGAATCCCAACCTGAAGTTCACCGGCCCGCCGTTCGGCCAGATCAGTTACGGGATCGCCATCGCCAAAGGCAACTCCGCCCTCGCTACCGAAATGAATGCCGCGCTTGCCCGCGTTATCGCCAGCGGAGAAATGCGCGACATCCTCTCGCGCTGGGGCCTCTGGACCGCCATGGTCGCCGATACCTTCGGCCAACCTGAGGATTCCTCGCTTCCCGA
>CANKXQ010000111.1 GCA_947487745.1 Spartobacteria bacterium
GCGCGCTTCTTCAAGCGTGTGGGCGACCCCGGAGCGGGCGCAGTCGAGACCGATCTCGAGCATGATGTTTTTGAAAATAAGACGATCCTCGCCGCGCTTGATGGCCTCGGCATTGGCACCGATGAGCCTGGCCCCATGCCGCTCGAGCGCGCCATTCTCAACGAGTGCCATGGCGGCATTGAGAGCAGTCTGGCCACCGAGTGTCGGCAGGACGGCATCAGGCTTTTCACGCTCGAGAATTTTTTCAATGACCTCTGGAGTAATCGGCTCGATGTAGGTGCGCTGGGCAAACTCCGGATCGGTCATGATTGTCGCGGGGTTCGAATTCACGAGCACGACTTCGTAGCCCTCCTCGGCAAGTGCTTTGCAGGCTTGAACGCCCGAGTAGTCGAATTCACAGCCTTGTCCGATCACAATGGGACCGGAACCAATGAGGAGGATTTTTTTGATCGAAGTGTCTTTCGGCATGGCGCGGGAGACTATGCGAACCCCGTCCCGCAGGGCAACGAAATGGTTCGACTAAAAATCCGCCGCGCTTCAGAACAAAAATATGGAACAACGCAAATACAGCACCGGCACCAAGGGGCGACTGAAAAAACACAGTGACGAGTGCCGCGAGTTCATCCACTCGCACTCCCCGAGCTTCAGCCTGGCCAATGAATTCATTGAATCCATCGACCCGGAGCGTGAGGACAGGGCTTGGCAGCGGTTCATGTCCCCCGAGAGCGTCCTGCCGGAACTCGAGGCTTGGCTGCACGGCGAACCCCCGCCACCACCAAAGAACTCCCTGCATCCAAAAGTGCTCACAGCCGCCCAGCTTGCCGCCGAGGGCGGCGCCGCCGATCAGGGATAGCATTTTCCCGATGGCCCGGATCAAATAAAATCCAGCTCTCAATCGCAAAGGCGCACCCTTTTCTTGACCTCGCGACACGGCTTCAGTATTTCCGTGCCTCTGCGTCGCCGATATGCGCGCCGCCGCCCACACCATGAGAATTCTCCGAAACGCCAAACACCTCTTCATTGCCCTGTTGCTTCCCCTCGCCCTCGCAACGGCCACTCCACACCTTCACGCACAGCCCACAGAAGAGTCGTCCGGACCTATTATTAAAGACATCGCGGTCGAGACAGTCGGTGCTCCGAGTATTTCCAAAGATCGCGTTCTGGCGAACCTCGCCACGAAGGTCGGCAAGCCCTACAGCGAGCGGACCGCCGAGCAGGATGTGCGCGCTCTTTACCAGACCGGCGGCGTTTCCAATGTGCGAATCTTTGCCGAACCTCTCGGCGATGGCGTGAAAGTCACCGTGCTCCTCCAAGGCCGCCCCGTGGTGGAGGAGGTCATCATCGAAGGCGCCCAAGACATCCCGCTCAACCGAGTGCGCCGCGACCTCGGAGTGAAACCTGGCGATGTCGTAAATGACGAAAAAATCGAGCAAGACCGCCAAAAAATCCTTACCCTCTATGAGGATCGGAATTACTCCGATGTGAATGTGCAGTATCGCGTGGAGGAAATCCCCGGAAAAAACCGCGCTCGCGTGATTTTTGCCATCACGGAAGGTCCCAAACTCATTGTCAAAAAGATCGTTTTCAATGGCAATGACTCGGTCCTATCCAAAGACCTCCGGGCCGTGATGAAGACAAAACCGCTGGATATTCTCACCTTCTTCAACAAAAGCGGACGCCTCACACCATCGCAGGTCGAAGAAGATCGCGCCGCCATCCGCACCCTCTACCAGAACAGAGGCTTTGCCGATGTCGATGTCGCGCAAATTGAAACACAACCTCTGGAAAAAGGCGGCGTAGAACTCGTCGTCAATATCACAGAAGGCACGCAATACCGGGTCAACAACATCGCCGTCGATGGCGTCAACATTGTTCCAGCAGGCGAGGTTTCCAGCCTGCTTAAAATGAATGCCGGCCAGCTCTTCACTCCGAAAGGTATGAGTGAAGACATCAAGGCCATGAGGGATTTCTACGGCAGCCGTGGCTATGTTGATATGACGATCGCTCCCGAGGTGCTGCCGGCCAGCCCAGGGGCTGTGAATCTCACTTACCGCTTGGAAGAAGGAGTCCAGTCATACATCAACCTCGTTAATATACAAGGAAATACAAGAACACAAGACCGCGTCATCCGCCGTGAATTGGCCGTGAAGCCCGGCGAGGTTTACGACACGACGCTCGTGGATGTGAGCAAGAAGCGTCTGGAGAACCTGAACTACTTCTCCCGCGTGGAGACTCAACCGACCGACACAATCGTTCCGGGCCGCAAAGATTTGAATGTCATCGTTGAGGAGAAACGCACCGGTTCTTTCAACTTCGGCGCAGGCTTCAGCACGATCGACAGCTTGATCGGCTTTGCGGAAATCCAGCAATCCAATTTTGATGTTACGAACTGGCCGAACTTCACCGGTGGTGGCCAGCGCTTCCGCATCCGCGCCCAATACGGCCTGCTGCGTCAGGATTTCGTGGCATCCCTCACCGAACCATGGTTCCTTGGATATAAACTCTCCGCTGGCGTCGAAGCCTACTACCGGAATGCTGACTTCCTTTCGAATGTGTATGCCCAGGAAAACGCAGGCTTCGCCTTGCAGACACGCCAGCAAGTCTGGCGCGCACTCTCCGCCCGCGCAGAATACCGCTTCGAACGCGTCGTGATTTACGATCTGGGCGACGACCTCTACAACGACTATTATGGCGCCAATGGCGTATTTGGAGGAACCAGCAGCAACGGAAAATATGGCCCCGTCATCAAGGACTCCGAAGGCACCTACTACAAGAGCGCCATCACCAGTTCGCTCGTTTGGGATACCCGCGATAGTCTCTTCTTGACCCGCAAGGGAGAACTCCTCGAACTCACCGGCTTCATCGCAGGCGGCTTCCTCGGAGGCACGGTCCAAGACTACGGCATCTCGCTCGAAGGTTCAAAATACTTCCCGCTCCCATGGGACATGATTTTCATGACCAAAGCCCAAGTTGCCGTGGTCGATGGCTGGGGTGGCGGCGAGTCGAATGAAGACGACGGCTACGGAAACGGCGTTCCGATTTTTGACCGCCTCTACCTGGGCGGTGCCAACAATATGCGAGGCTTCGACTTCCGCGAGGTCGGCCCTGTGGATGTCGATGACAACCCGATCGGCGGCAACTCGCTCGCCTATGTGACACTGGAACTCACCTTCCCTATCATCAGTCGCGTCCGCGGCGCGGTCTTCACCGATGCCGGCTTCGTGAACTCGGATGCCTACGATTTCGGAAGTGCAGGCGCCAATGTGGACGTGGGCTTCGGTCTGCGACTCGACCTGCCAATCGGCCCGATCCGCGTCGATTATGGTATCCCGGTTGTCTATGACAGCTGGAACGGCCCTCCCGGAAAGTTCAATTTCAACATCGGATACCAATTCTAACACCGAGGTTGCAGTCGTTCTACGACCTTGACCAAACCAAGCTCCCGTGCCATTTACCCCCGGACATTCATTTTAACCCAACAACCAAAATACAAACCACAATGTTCAAACCACTACTCTCAGCAGCCATTCTCACCACCGCCGTGCTCGCGTTCGCGCCATCCGCCAACGCCCAGATGAAGGTCGGCATTCTCGATATGAACGCCGTCTTCACCCAATACTACCGCACCAAGGATGCCGAGGCCAAACTCAACGAATCCCGCGCCGCCGCGAAAAAAGAACTCGATGACCGCCTCGAAACCCTCAAGAAGGCGATGGAAGAGATCAACAAAATCAACGCCGATCTCGAAAAACCCGAACTCAGCAAAGACGCCAAGGATAAAGCTGCCAAATCGCGTGATGAAAAAGTCGCCGAAGCCCGCAACCTCGATCGAGAAATCGCGGAATTCCGTGGCACCCGCGAGCGCCAACTTCAAGAGCAGTTCGTCCGCATGCGCAAAGACATCATCGACGACATCATGAAGATCGTTAACGACAAGGTCAAAAGCGCAGCCTACGACATCGTCCTCGACAAATCCGGCATGAGCATGGGCCAAGTCCCCGTCGTTCTCTTCTCCGCACCGAACCTCGATTTCAGCAAAGACATCATCGACACGCTGAACAAGGACGCTGGCAAGGCTGCTGCCCCCAAGAAGTAATGACTCTCCGTGACCTCGCCGGGCGTGTGAACGCCCGGCTCGCTCCGGAAGCGGGGGATGTCGAGATCTCGAATGTGGCCTCCTTGGCCGACGCCAATCCAGGAGACATCTCTTTTTTCGGAAACCCCAAGTATATCAACGCGCTGAGGAAGACTCGCGCAACGGCCGTTCTTCTTCCGGAGTCCTTTACCGAGGAGATTCCAACCCACGGCCTGTTTGTGCCAGATCCAGCGGCGGCGTTTGCACAGATTCTTCCTCTCTTCACCCCGCAACCCATTGTTCGGGAGCCAGGCATTCATCCGACTGCGATCATTTCGCCGGATGCAGAGATCGGCGAGGCTTGTTCCATCGGAGCCCATGTGGTGATCGAAGCGGGAGCCAAAGTTGGTGCCCGATCCGTCATTGAAGCCCGGTGTTTTATCGGACAACAAAGCACATTGGGCGAAAACTGCCATCTTCACCCAAATGTTACAGTCCGTGAGCGTTGCCGCATCGGCAACCAGGTCATTCTTCATTGCGGAGTCGTGGTGGGAGCCGATGGTTTTGGCTATGAATTCCGCGATGGGAAACAGCAGAAAATCCCACAAACTGGCACCGTGCAGATCGACGACGATGTCGAAATCGGTGCCAACTCCGCCGTGGACCGCGCCCGCTTCGGCCGCACTTGGATTCAACGCGGCACGAAAATCGACAACCTCGTCCAGATCGGCCACAACGTAACGATTGGCGAGCATTGCATCCTCTGCGCCCAAGTTGGCATCTCCGGCAGCACCCGCATCGGAAATTACGTCACGCTCGCCGGCAAGGTCGGCCTCAGTGGACACATCGAGATCGGCGACCAAGGCATGAATGGCGCCATGTCTGGTTTGGCCAAAAATGTGCCGTCAAAAACAATCATGTTCGGCGCCCCGGCCCAACCCATCCGCGAATACAAAGAAAACTACGCTCTGCTGAAAAACATCCGCAAGCTCTACAATCGCGTCAAAGCTCTCGAGGCCAAAAGTCCCGAGTAGTGCATGCATCACGAAAACAGTTTTTTTTGACAGAATGTGAGGAATTCCCATGCAGTTGCCGACTCCTCATCCTCCGTGCTCTCCGTGTCCTCTGTGGTTAAAATTGCTGATTTCGGGGGCATCCCGCTGCCTTGATGACCACGCCTGA
>CANKXQ010000112.1 GCA_947487745.1 Spartobacteria bacterium
GGGCTGGACGGCGGCGCCGCCGGCCGCCCCCTCAAGCGCATAGCTGAGTTGTTGAACGCGCCCGAAACGCTTTAAGCCGCCAGCGTCCAGACCGTCTCGCCTCTTACGATGGTGCGGACGGCCCGGCCGCGCCAAGTGTGGCCGTGGAAGGGCGTGTTTTTCGAGAGCGAGGCGGATTGGTTTTTATCAAAAGTCCAATCCCGCTTGGGATCAATGAGCACGACATCAGCCGCCGCTCCACTGGAGAGCGTGCCGCGATCCAGTTTGAGAAGAGCGGCGGGCTCGGAGGTGAAGAGGGCAATGAGACGGGGTAGGTCGATCGCTTGCCGTTTGTGGACGAGGATATCGTGGAAAATGGCGAACTCGGTCTCGAGGCCGGTGATGCCGAAGGGAGCGTGGTCGATCTCGACCTCCTTCTCGTAGGAGGCATGCGGCGCGTGGTCGCTACACAGGATCGTTAGTGTGCCGTCGGCGATGCCTGCGATGATCGCCTCGATATCCTCCTGCGTGCGCAGGGGCGGGTTCATTTTGAAATTGCTGTCGAAGGCCGCGAGTGTGGCATCGGTGAGCGCGATGTGGTGCGCGCAGACTTCGCCGGAGATTTTGACACCCCGGGCGCGGGCTTCGCGGATGAGGCGCACGCTGCCGCCGGAGCTGATGTGTTGGCAGTGGATCGGCGAGTCGCAGAGTTCGGCCAGCATGATGTTGCGGGCGACTATCATTTCCTCGCCGGCGCGGGGCCAGCCGGGCAGGCCGAGGCGGAGGCTCCACTCGCCCTCGTGCATGATGCCGTCGCCGACGATCGAGTAGTCCTGGCAGTGGTCCATGACGGTGAGTCCGAACATACGGGCGTATTCCACCGCGCGGCGCATGATTTCGTTGTTCTGGATGCAATGGCCGTCGTCGGTGAGCGCGACCACTCCGGCATTGAAAAGCGATCCGACGGGGGCGAGTTCCTCGCCTTTCAGTCCCTTGGTGATCGCCCCGGTGCAAAGAACATTCACACAGGCTTCGCGCGCGGCTTTTTCCTTGATCCAAGTGATCGTCGCGGCGCTGTCGGCCGAGGGATTCGTATTCGGCATGGCGACGACGGTGGTGAATCCACCGGCCGCTGCGGCACGAGTGCCGCTGGCCATTGTCTCTTTATGCGATTGGCCTGGCTCGCGGAGGTGGACATGGATGTCGATGAGACCTGGAGCAACCACCAGACCAGCGGCGTCGATGGTCTCGGTCTCCTTGCCCGGCATGGGGTCGATGATTTTGCCGTCGGCGATCCAGAGGTCGGCGGTTTCGTCACGGTGGTTGGCAGGGTCGATGATGCGGCCTTTTGCGATGCGGGTGATTTTTTTCATGTGGGCACGCCGGCTCCTCCGGCGCAGGAGTAGAGGACGGCCATGCGGACGGCGATGCCGTTGGTGACTTGCTCGAGGATCACGCTCTGGTGTCCATCGGCGATGTCGCTGTCGATTTCCACCCCGCGGTTGATGGGGCCGGGGTTCATGATGAGGCCGGACGGCTTGAGCTTTGCGGCACGGGCTTTGGTGAGGCCGAAGAGGGAGACATATTCGCCCAAGCCGGGGAAGTATTCCTTGCGCTGGCGCTCGTGCTGGATGCGGAGGAGGTTCACGACATCCACTTCGGCGAGAATGTCGTCGAGGCGGTGCCTGACACTGACGCCGAGTTTTTCAAAACTCTTGGGGACGAGGGTCGAGGGTCCGACGAGGGTCACATTCGCGCCGAGTTTGAGCAGGCCGAAGATGTTTGAGCGGGCGACACGGCTGAAGAGGATGTCGCCGACGATGGCGATGTTCAGCCCCTCGATGCGGCCGAATTTTTCCCGGATCGTGAAGATGTCGAGCAGGGCTTGCGTGGGGTGCTCGTGGGCGCCGTCGCCGGCGTTGATGATGCTCGAGTCGAGGCGCTCAGCGAGGAAGCGGGATGAACCGGGAGAACTGTGGCGGAGAACGATGATGTCGGCCTGGAGGGCTTGGAGGTTGAGGGCGGTGTCCTTGAGCGTTTCGCCTTTTTGCAGGCTGGAGGCGGTAGCCGGGATGTTCACGACATCCGCGCTGAGGCGCATGGCGGCGACCTCGAAGGAGGTGCGGGTGCGGGTGCTCGGCTCGACGAAGAAATTCACGAGCGTCTTGCCTCGCAGGGCGGGCACTTTTTTCAGGCTGCGCTCGCCGACGCCTTTGAAAGCACGGGCGGTGTCGAGGAGGAAGTTGATCTCGGCGGCGGTGAGTTCGTCGAGTCCGGTGAGGTCTTTGCGGGTCCAGGTGCTCATGGTTTGATGACGACGACCGAGTCGGGCACGCCGTCGAGATTTTCGAAGCGGACGCGGATTTTTTCCTCCCGCGAGGTCGGGAGGTTTTTGCCAACATAATCGGGCCGGATGGGAAGTTCCCGGTGGCCGCGATCCACCAGCACGGCGAGTTGGATTGTGGAGGGCCGCCCGAACGAGGCCAAGGCGTCGAGCGCGGCGCGCGTCGTGCGGCCGGTGAAAAAAACATCATCGACAAGAACAAGCGGGCGGGCGTCGAGGTCCACCGGCAGGTCGGTGACTTCGAGCGCGGTCACCTTGCCACGGGTCGAGAGGTCGTCCCGGTGCATCGAGATGTCCAGCGTCCCCAAATAGGGACGCACACCTTCGATTTTCTCGATGTGGTCGGCGAGGCGACGGGCCACCTCCACACCACGCGTGGGAATTCCCGCAAGAACGATGCGGCTGGTCGAGTCGTGGCGCTCGACGATCTCGTGGGCCATGCGGCGAATGGCCTTTTCGATGGCCTCGCTGTCCATGGCTGTCTTGGGGGTGTTATCGGATGTGTTTTTTTCCTCAGTCATTTTCCTTCGCGGCCTCGCGGGACCGCCTTAAAGGGCAGGCTGTTGGTTTTTCAGGCTGGAGCCGTGTTTTGCTCTTTGAGTGATTTTGCCCGGTTGCTTCTCCAACTGGAGCGGTATTTTAAAATCCAGTCGAGCAGGGCTTTTTCAAATCCAATATCGCGACCGATCTTTTCGCTTTCGATCCATTTGTGGCGCAAGATTTCATCTCGTTCGGCGAGGAATTCTTTATACAGGACGGAGTTTGTGACTAAATCTGTCGATTCTGTTTGAGGAGGGTTCATTGATCTCTGCTTTAATAGGCTACTAGGCGGGGTGGTTTGTCAAATCTTATTCTGGGGTGGTTAAATCAACCCTAATCATTACGATCGCCTATTTCAGCAACCGGTGCCTTCCAGTCATTGGCCATTGCTCGAAAAAACTTCCGCTCCCCTCTGGAAAATTTCTCTTTTCGGCGCGGAAAGTTGACCTCCCAGCGGCCTCGCAGCTTGAATTTGCGGCTTTTTCACGGGCTTGCGCCTTCGCGGGACAAAGGCCTCCCGCCCCGCTTGCCGCAGGGTGGCGTTTTTTGACTTTGAGAAGAATCCTGCCGTTCAGGATTCTTGCAGGTCGACCTGCGGCTCCTTGGCAGGCCTGCCGGGCTTTCTCTTTGGATAGTGATCCTGCAAGAACAGCCGCCACCACCGCATTGACGCCTTGGGAATAAATATCCGCGCTCTTGTGCGGTGGGCGTGGCTGCTGATCTTCACCGGCACCGTGAGCCAGAATCGAATGAGCGTGCGCACCGTCCATCCTTGTTGATCGGCGTCCAGGAGCAGGATTTTCACCGCCATGAGCAAGTTGAAGGAAAGAGCCCCGAGCGCGTAATAGAAGGCATTCGCATCGCTCGAGAGGCAGGGCGGATGGTGCAGGTCCATGTCACCGAGCACCTGATGGAATCCTTGCTCCCGGGCTCCCTTGAGGCGGTGCTGCTCGAACACAAGACGCGCTGCCTCCGGCTCGTGAATCCTTGTTTTTTGCAAATCCCCGCCTCCCACCACATACGCGTAGCGCCAGAGCAAATCCCCGCCATGGGCCGCCTTCCAACGCACCACTGCAAACACCTGCCCCCTCTCGCAGGCCTCGCCCGGCAGATGCTTGATCCACCCGTATTGCTCATGCACCGCCTCGCCATTGCGTCCCACCGCATCCCTCACCGCGCTCCACTCCTTTTCGGGCATCTCCGAGGCGAGCGCATCGAGCTTGTCGGTCCACTTGTTGTAACTCACCGACCAATTCCAGCCCCGGGTGTCGAGCAGGTTGAGGTATTTTCCGGCACTCGAAGCACTGTCGGCGTAAAAGTGCACGCTGCCAACCTGCTCCTCCCAAAGCGAGGCGGTGGCCTCCAGCGTGGAGGCAAGCTTCTCGCTCGCATCGCGGTTCCCCGGACCCCACTCCGCATCCGCCAGAAAAGGCCCAACCCACAGTGTCTGCCAGGAGTAGGAAAGCTCGCCTTTGTAATTCATCTCCGTTCCTTGAAATTTTCGACCCCCGACCTCGATCTGCGTGTCGTCGAAAAAGACCTCCAGTTTTCCGTCGCGCCGGACCCTTGAGGATTTGGCCTTGAGCAGAACCCAGCCGACGAACTCCCGGGTGATGCGCCAGAGTTCAACGAGTGAGGCGGCGTTCTGCGCGCGCAGCCACTCGCCGAGCGTGGACTCGTCGGCCCACCGATCCATGCCCACCAGACGCCCGAGAGCCTTGTCGGTTCCAAGCCGTCCGGCATCGCTCAACGAAATGCCGCCGCTGCAAAAACTGAACACAAATTGGGCGACAATGGCCTCCGGAGAAAAACCCCGGCTTTTGTCTCTGCGGGGGTCGATGAAGGGGGCGTTTCGAATCTTGTCCCAGAGCCCGAAGTCCTTTGCCAGAGCGTCAACGACGAGCTGACCACCATGGGAGGTGGCGCATGAGGCGTCTTGGAGAATTTTATCTATGTGGGAGCTTTTTTTGGAAAAGAAACGAGGCATGACTAATAACACCATAACGGTGCTATAAAGTAAAGATGTTTTTCACCACTTTTTATTTTTTTACTGGGTGGTCCTAATGATTCGGGCTAACTTCCCCCTAAATTTTTTATAACCCATTGGCATAGAACAAAAGTGCGTATAATTGTAGCAAGTAATTTTTACTTATTTTCTATTTTTTACACTTGACACTATGTTTTTGTTCGATATTTTTGTAGCACATGTTTGTTCAAGCCACCAAATCTCGCAAAAACGGCAAAACCTACACCTCCCATCTCGTCCGCGAATCTTTTCGCACTCCCAACGGCCCCCGCTCCCGCACCATCTGCAACATCTCCAAGCTCCCTCCCGAAGTCCGCCACCTCATCACTTCCGCTCTTTCCGGCAAAGCCACCCTTCAAGCCG
>CANKXQ010000113.1 GCA_947487745.1 Spartobacteria bacterium
AGGCGCAGCAGGGGCTGGTGCCGGCGGAGGCGCGCCTTGGAATGCATTCGAGGGCACGGATTGTTTCATTGCGGCGGATGATTGGCTCGTGGCGGTCTGCAAGTTTGAAGCTCCGGGAGGATTCGGGCTGAACCCGCCCGCGTTTCCAATTCCGAAACTCTGGCCGCCGCTGACGGCACGCGAACCGGTCGCTGTTTTCATCTGCACCACGCCGGTTGCGACGGCCAAGGTAACAGGGCTGCTCTGGTTGTTTTTATTTGAGGTGATGCCGAGGCTTGTTCCTCGGATACCTGCCGAGCCGACTGGTGTGGCAATTTGGAAACTTGAATCTTTCTTGAGCTTGGCAATATCCACAACAATCGTCCCTTCCGGAATATTGAGGCGTGTCACGGAACTGGAGGGCTCGGATTTCAATGTCTGGTAATCCACTCCATTCGCTTCGAATGGATCTTGTGCAAATTTTTCCACGGCGAATTCCGATTCGGGCTTGATGTTCACCGTCGTGCCGTTGTCAAAGAGCAAGACCACACTGGCGTCTTTGCCTGTTTGAATCGTGGCACCTTGGCGAATGAATGTGCCCTCTTTCAGTGGCGAAGACTGTCCAGCGGCGTCAACAAGTTGAACGCCGCTTCCTTCCACTTTGACGACTCGGATATTTCCCAAGTTCATGGTCGGCGTCTGCTCAGTTGCTTGCGACTTAGCTGCCTGTTGATCGGCAGGTTTTTCACTCGGTTCGGCAAAGGTGAACTGGCAGGTTGCCGCTAGGGAGAGGATGAAAAGGTTCGAGAGGCGGAATTTCATAAGATACTTCGTCATTCAGTTGGGCTGAACTGGCAAGAAAAACCTGCGTTTTTTGCCATGTTTTTAAAAAGGTATGCTGGCAGTTCGAGTCGCGTTTCCCTGTGCGTCCCGTATGGCTAGTTCGATGGAGCGGGTCTCCCAATTGATCGAAAGGGTTCCGAAGTTCAACTCGGCAAATGGCTCACCGAGTCGGAGTCGGTTCTTTTCGCCTCGAAAATTCTTGTAAGAATGCGTGAGTCCACTGGTCGTCAACTCATGTAGCGTTGATCCTCCCCATGGATTCTCGAGGCGCGAAATCTCTCCAAAATGCCGGTCGCCGCTGAGCAGAATCACGCCGTCGGATTGTGTTGCAGCGATCAATTTGAAGAGGCGATCGCGCGACCCAGGATAATCGCTCCACTTTTCGTGCCGATGCTCGCTAGGTAGAATCTGGCTGCCCGAGCAAATAATGTGGACCTGTGCCGTGCTGGCTCGCAAAGTTTTTTCAAGCCACGCCCATTGCTCTTCGCCAAGAATGTCCCCGCCTATCCGCGGTGCAGCGCGATGGGTGCGGACATCCAGAAGTATCAAGCAGACCCGCCGGCCTTCGGGACCAAACATCCGCGAAGCATAAATGCCGGATTGTCCGCGCCGGGGACTGTCGGTCGGCTCATCCAGAAAATCTAAAATCAAGCGCTGGGATTCCTTTTTCCATTCGTAGTCAGCGCCTGCATCATTCCGCCCGTAGTCGTGGTCGTCCCAGATTCCTTCGACTGAGCAGGTCTCCCGAAGCCTGCTGTAGCCGGAGTTTTTCTTCTGCTCGGCCCATTTTTCAGCCAGCACGACCATATCGTCCGTGTCTCCATAGATGTTGTCACCAAGCCAAACCCAGAGTTGGGGCTGGAATTGCAAAATCGAATCCCAAAGCGGTTGCGGCAGATCCTCTCGGTTGCATGAACCTGCTGCGATGCGGGTCAGTGGCTCGCCGCACCTCGCCTCAGCGCAAAAACAGAGCATGGCAAGGGTCGCAACGAGCCAGCAAAAACTAAAAGATCGGCTTGTCATAGGATGATCGATTCCAACCATTCGCAACCAAGCGGCGCTCAGGCAAGCCCGCACCGCGATGATTTGGCTTGCCGAATCGCTCGATAAAAATAGCTTGGTCGCCATGTCGACAACAATCAGCCCGGTTGCCTACGATGCGAAGATCGAAGGGAATGTGATCTTCACCCAGGTGGATACCGCTATTAACTGGATGCGCAGCAATTCTCTTTGGCCGATGCCTATGGGCTTGGCCTGCTGCGCCATTGAACTCATGGCCGCTTCATCGGCGCGCTTCGACATCTCGCGCTTCGGCGCGGAGGTCATGCGTTTTTCCCCGCGCCAAGCGGATGTGATGATCGTTGCCGGCACTGTAACCTATAAAATGGCTCTCGCCGTGAAGCGCATTTGGGACCAAATGCCCGAGCCAAAATGGTGCATCGCCATGGGAGCCTGTGCCTCATCTGGCGGCATGTATCGCAGCTACGCCGTGCTTCAGGGGATCGACCACCTGATCCCGGTGGATGTCTACATTTCTGGTTGCCCTCCGCGCCCAGAGGCTCTCCTTGACGGCCTCATGCGCCTTCAGAAAAAAATCATGGGCGAGCACTCTCTTATCGACCAGAAAAAGGAACTACTCGAATCCATATGACATCAGACGAAATGTCCGACAAGTTGCGTGAGGCTTTTCCTGCAGCCATCATCGACCAATCCCGCTTTCGCGATGAAAGCACATTGCGCATTCAGGCTTCTGCCCTGCGCGATGTCTGCCTGCATGCCCGCGACACGCTCGGGTTCAACTATCTCATCGACGTCTCAAGTGTTGACCATTTTGGAAACGAACCTCGCTATGAGGTTGTTTACGAACTTTATTCGATGAAAGATTGCGTGCATCTCCGCCTCAAAATCTCTGTAAGCGAGGACGATTGCACCGTTCCTACAGTCTCGGATATCTGGCCAACCGCAGATTGGCACGAGCGCGAGGTCTATGACATGATGGGGATTCAATTCTCAAATCACCCCGACCTGCGCCGTATTCTTATGTGGGACGGTTACCCCTACCATCCTCTTCGAAAGGACTTCCCGCTCCAGGGCAAGCAAAGCGATCTGCCCGGAGTAGCCTTCACCGAGCCTGCTCCGCTCGCCGGTGGACCGTTTGTCACCGTGCCCACTGATGGCACCACTCAGGTGCGTGAACCCAGGGCGCGCCATGCTGGAGACCTCGTGCCGCCTGAAAAATTCCTCGCGGAACCTTGATCGCCGAAAAGAAAGCCCTCGCTGATTTCGTTGCCAAGCTCGCGACCTGCGACCGCATAGCCATCGATACAGAGGCTGACAGCCTGCATTGTTATTTTGAAAAGGTCTGCCTGATTCAAATCAGCGGCGGCGGTGAGCATCAGTTGGTAGATCCGCTTGCGGATACCGACCTGCAACCCCTCTACGATCTTGTTTGCTCGCGGCGCCTCGTTTTTCATGGCGCGGATTACGATCTGCGCCTTCTGCGCCGCACAGGACGATTTGAACCGGTTGACCTCTTCGATACAATGATCGCCGCGCGTCTGGTGGGTAAAACTGCCTTCGGCTTGGCTGCGCTTGTTAAGGAATATTTCGGCATCGAACTTTCCAAAGCCTCCCAGAAAGCGAACTGGGCCATCCGCCCGCTCCCGCAGGAAATGCTGGAATACGCGATCAACGACACGCGATACCTGCTCGAAATCGCCGACATCCTTGAATCCGACCTCCGCCGATTGGGTCGCCTCGAATGGTTTCAAGAATCCCGCGACCGCATGATCGCATCCGCGCGAGAAGTCAAGGAGCGGGATGAGAGCACCGTCTGGCGCATCACAGGATCGTCCGCCCTCTCGCCCCGCGCCCAGGCTGTCCTGCGCATTCTCTGGTTCTGGCGCGATGCCGAAGCCCGCGCATGGGACCGCCCGCCCTTTCATGTCATCGGTAACGACGATATGCTGCGCGT
This sequence comes from Spartobacteria bacterium, assembly GCA_947487745.1. Lineage (GTDB taxonomy): Bacteria > Verrucomicrobiota > Verrucomicrobiia > Chthoniobacterales > Terrimicrobiaceae > UBA967. The sequence goes on from CANKXQ010000113.1 coordinate 3,797, forward strand.
CGCTGAGAATGTCGCAAACGGCGGCACATTCTCCGTGCCGCGCATGAACGGTCGTCGCCGCAAAAGCTTCGAGGTCGTCGTCGCCCTCGCCATGCAGATTCCAGAAAAGGAATGGCCAAAACTTGAGAAGGTCCGCAGGAAGCGTCCCTCCCGTGAGCAACTTGCCCGCTCCGAGGACCTGAAAAAAATTCGCGACCGGGTCGCAGGCGAGCTTCAACTCGACTCGTCCCTCATTGCTCCACGCGCCGCTTTGGATGCCACCGCAGCTGATCTCTACTCGCCCGCCCTCATGAATTGGCAGCGTAGGCTTCTGGAGTTGCCAGCACTGCCAGCACCCGCATCGGTCTGATTTTTTCTTTTCTCCAACACCGTGCAAATGCCTGCGCACATTCCCGACATCCTAGATCTCGCCATCGCGGAGGACATCGGGGCAGGGGATATCACTGCGAAATGGTTCACACTCCCCGGTTCTCAGGCTTGTGCGGAGATTGTAGCCCGCGAACCGGCTTGCCTCGCCGGATCACAGGTCGCAGCGGAAATTTTTCATCGCGTGGATCGCTCACTGCAAGTTGAGGTCAATATGCCCGACGGCACCGCACTCGAAAAAGGAGATGTCGTCATCACAGTCCAAGGGGCGACAGCCTCCATCCTCACCGCCGAGCGCACCGCCCTGAATTTCATCCAGCGACTCAGTGGCGTCGCCACCATGGCTCATCGATTTGTCGAAGCTGTTCGCGGAACAAATGCCGTCATACTCGACACCCGCAAAACAACGCCAGGCCTGCGCCTCTTGGAAAAAGCAGCCGTCGTGGCGGGTGGCGCGCGTAACCACAGAATAGGTCTCCATGATATGTTCATGGTGAAAGATAATCACCTCGCTGCCGGACTTTCCGCTGACACCCTCCAAAAAATGATCTCCGCCGCCCGCGCAGCGAATCCCGGCGTCCGCGTCGAACTTGAGGCCGATACGCTCGAGCAGGCGAAAAGTTTTTTCTGCATGCAAGGAGTCGATGTCATTCTCCTCGACAACATGAGCCTCGCCGATATGCGCGAAGCCGTTCGCCTCTGCCCAGCAAATATCCAACTCGAAGCCAGCGGAGGAGTAAACCTCCAAACCGTCCGCCAGATCGCCGAAACCGGCGTGCATCTCATCTCCGTCGGCTCCGTCACGCATTCTGCCCGCGCCATCGACTTCGCCCTGGACTTTTGCCTAAGGCCTCTTCATTAAAAATTTCGGTTTGGATTAAAAATTTCTTGCCACGCAAGCTCTCCCCACCGATTATCTGCATTCTCCTTCAGACCCTATCGTCCAGCGGTTAGGACACTGCCCTTTCACGGCGGTAACACGGGTTCGAATCCCGTTAGGGTCGCCACTCTTCCGAGTGGCATTTCCGCCTCTGAAATGCCCATAAATAAAGGCTCTGCAGGGAATCAAGGCAAAGTCCTCCAAATTG
>CANKXQ010000114.1 GCA_947487745.1 Spartobacteria bacterium
CGCGATGTTCCTGATGCTCCCAACCCAAGAACGGATGCCCCACTACTTTGTCCAGCACCTCCTCCAACTTCTCCTGCGATTCAAGGCACAGGATGTCCACATCGATCGACAAACGCCGGGGTTTATCCGTGAGCAGGAGAAGCGAAGTGCCGCCTTTAAAAATGAACTCCAACCCCGCTTTTTTCAAACGTCCGACCAATTCCAAGGCCAGTACGCACTTTTCGAGATTGCGGACATCTCTTGCCTTAAGTGCATTCGCTTGCTCGCGAAGCCAATCCTCGGAAAAGCAGGCTGGTGAAATCATGCCACAACCTCCACAAAAAACCTACTAAGTGAGAATTTTTGAGTTTTTCGGAGATAGTAGGTCGAAAAAAATGCAAAAATATTCCCAGTAGGTGATTGCATAATCAAAAAACTACTTTCTCGGAATTTCTTCATTTTTCCGAGATCGTGGGTTTTACGGGACGGCCCATAATGTCTTCCATTTTGATTCCGTGCCGCTTCATCATTTTAACCATCAAACCGAGGTCGAAGCATCGTTCGGACATCCACCTGCGGCTGGCTGCCTGCCGATCAGCTTCGTCGAGAATGCCCAGCCTTCGGTTTTCCAGCAGCAATTCGATGAGCATCCGCTCAGGCGTCATCTCACCCAACTCGCGCCGCACACCGCGCACGACGACCTGCTTTTCACCAGAGACGAAATCCGCTCCACTTTTTTTTGTGGGATTCACCACCACAGCCCAGCCGCTCTGCCGCAAAAACGCCGCCACATCCGACACTGTATCGCTCGGCACATTTACAAAGAGCGTTTCCTTGCCCAGCGTGTGCTCCAGCCACGGATTGATCTGGGCTGTGGACCACACGGCTTGCGACAGAAGAGGGAAACGCTTGGCGAGAAGTTTGCCCAGGGCCGCTACAGGCTCGGAGTCGATTACCGCCCGCTCGGCAATGGGCGAATACCAACCACGACCGGCCGAATAAATTTCGCCATTGGCCATCGGCAATCACTTCAGAGAGGTAGCCGCGCAGGGTGTTCGGCGAAACCTCGAGCATACGCACACGCACCCAAGCCAGTGAGACATAACGATGCTTTGCCGCCGCTTTCCCGAGAATTTGGGAAAGGGTAGCTTTGGCGCTGGTAGATTTGGGGCGTCGAGGCATGGGAGTAGAGAAGATTATTCTACAGCCGAGTTCCTGATGATTTCTTCGAGAATTTCTCTGGCGAGGCTTTCTCCTTCTTGCACAAGATCCTCAGCCAGCATGAAAGTGGATTGCCACCCGATGCCTGCTGAAATGAGAGGGCCGACAAACGGAATCCATTTACTGAAAGATTTTGCAACTGTTCTACCTGCGATTGACTTAATAATTTGAGTAATACCTTCCTTTGCAATATACTTCGCCGCAAACTGCGCGATTTTTGCGAGAAGCGCAGGAATCTTGTCAGCGTCAAGATACCTCTTGATAAATTCAAACTGCTCTCCAGAGAGTCCATAGGTGTGTAAAACCTCATTGCCAAATTGAATTATGATTCTGCTATAAGCGGCGACATCCAACCCAGGGATTGGATTAAGGCCATTCGCAGCAGATAGTCCGGCGTAATACGGAATCCTATCCCTTAAAAAATCAGACTTTTTTTGGAGGGTTTTCCTGCTCAAGGTGGCCATATCGGCCGTGAATCTTTGTTGTTTAAGGCCTTTTAGTGATTCGGAGATATCTATTAGCAATTCAGGAAGGTCATATTTTGTCGGGTGGCGCCCAGAGGTAAGATAGATTTTTTCAGGACAGGAATCACCGAGATTTTCTCGGATATTATGAAATATTATTTCCCTAACATCCAACTCACTAAACTTTTTATCATGCTTTCCATTCTCAACATCCGCATCAAACTTATTTCTAATTATGAAACACTTTTTCCCATGGGCGGTCAGTTCTTTAAATAATGATATGTCGTGATCTACAAAACGATTAAAAGTAACAATTAAAAAGCAGTCATATCCAAGCAAACCCAGCCTTTCAACATAAGTATCGCGAGGCCATTTTTGAGTGCCGCATCCAGGCAAATCTGTAAAAATAATTCCGCCATGCTGATAATCATGCGGTTCATTAGTTTGTTCAACAACGCCAGGTTCGGCAATGCGCTCTCCAGCAATAGCATTTAGCAAAGTGGACTTTCCGCTTCCAGTGACACCGATTATCCCACACCTAACCGTCGTTTTCTCAAACTCTTCGATTTTGCTTCGGCACTGCTCGGCAAAGTCAGTATAATTTTCGGCGCTCATTTCCCATCCCCTCCACCAAGGACAACAGCCCTCGATGCGATTGTTTCTCCAGTTCTTTTATTTTTCATGTTAGTGTTTTATATGTATTAGCAGTTGTTTTTCTTGGTCTTCGTCATTTTTATCGACTCGAATTAGTAATTTTTTGTGTTATTCAACAACATCAAGTCGCAGGGAGTAGAATATAAACACCGAGGACATCCATCGGGAGGACAGGGTAAACGACGCCGAAGCGTTTTTTCTCTACGAGGGATGAAAAGCGTTCGTGAGCTTCGACGAGGTGCTGGCAGCGTTCTTCAGCGAGTTTGTCAAAGGCGGGGCGCAGCTGTGGAAGTGAGGTAATAGCTTCGTTGACCAGGCGAGCGCTGCGCTCGGGTGCGATGTCGCCGCTTGCTTGCGCAATGGCAAGGAGTTCCTTGGCTTCTTGGCTGGGCAGATAGCTCTCATCCCCCGGAGTGCCTCGATAGCCCCAGAGTAGCATCTCCTCAGCGACAAGTTGGTGACCGGAGGGTTTCAGCTCCTCGATGACATTTCGGCAACGGAACATAAGGAGCGTGGTGGTGGTTTTTACCGCAGCTGTGCGAAGCACGGAAGCGCGGGCGGCTTTGAATTTGTCTCTCGAAATACTGTGAGCGAGGACGATCTGGCAAAGCTGCTCTACGAGCGGATGGTTTCGACCGATGTAGATGTGGTTCTCCGGAGTAGGCGACTCGAAGGAAACCTTGAGAATCGACTCTGAGGGCAGCAGAGACTTCGCCGAGGGAGGAAGGTTGAATGTGTAAAGGAGGTAGCCGGATTTTTCACGGTCGATCTGGACGCCAAAGATGGTGCGGAGGCCTTCAACAACAAACCGCTCCACGGCATCGGGAGAGCCGATAGCTTCGTCGTTTTCGCGAAGGTCTTTTTCGATCTCATCGGCCTTGATGGCGTGTTGAGCGAAGATGGATCGGCTGTGGGTGGCGAGGTCGGCGGCTTTTTTGTATTTGTCGGTGACCTCAATCTCAATCTTGCGGGCTTCGTTGAACTCCTCGAAGTCGAACTCGACTTGGTTGTTATTTTTGCCGCGACGGGTGCTGATCTTGCGGTCGGGGTTGAGGAGGAGCGATTGAGTAATCGTGTCGATGATGCTCTTACTGTCCTCAGGGAAAGGCACATTGATGCCGGTGGCGCGCTTGATCTCGCGCACCTTGCGAAGAATGACATCAAGGACGACACCATCGACGGCGCTGTCCTTGGAAAACAGGAGGTAGGCTTTGACTTCCTTGGCCCGCTGGCCGAAGCGGTCCACACGGCCCTCGCGTTGTTCCAGGCGATTAGGATTCCAAGGCAGATCGTAATGGAGCACTGCGGTGAAATGTTCGTGGAGGTTGATGCCCTCGGAAAGGCAGTCTGTAGCTATGAGGACGCGCTGACGGTGGGCTCCCATTTTTTCGATGCGCTCCCTGCGGTCTTCATCGGGCGACTCCGAGGTAACGACTTGGATTTCGACTTTGGGAAATTTCTTGGCAAGCAGGGGTGCGAGCTGTTCGCCAAGATAGATGGCTGTCTGGATGTAGCGGCAGAAGATAACGGGATTGTAGCCTTTATTGAGCCATTCCTCCGTGATCATGCGGGCGGCTTCGAGTTTGTGATCGAACTTAGGGCCAGTGAGTGCGGCGAGTTCCTTTTCAAAGTCGCGCATGCGGCGTTGCTGGGAGTCCGACCAGCCGGCGCCCTCTACAACTTCAACCGGAGCGAGGTCGGATTCGTGGCCTTCGGGATGGTCATGAACCGGCTCTGAGGTGTCTGCATCTTGAATCGACCCCTCGTCCAACTTGGCGCGTCTCGCACGGAGCATCGCAACTCCAGCGGCTGGGCTGGACATGACCCCACGAAGAAGCCCCAGGGCGGTCCAGTAGTGAACTCGTTTTTGCCTGTCTGGTGCGGAGTCGCCAGCTACGAGATTGCGGGCAAAATCGAGAATTTTATCAAAGAAGGCGCGGTATGCCTGGGAAAGATCGTAATCGAACTCGCCTGAGTCCCGCTTCGGAAATGGGGTGTCCTCATTCATCCAACGCTCTACATCCTGCCGACGGCGCTGAATGAAGTGGCGGGCGAGGCGTTGGCGTTCCGGTTGAGATGCCGTGGCGACATTCAGCGTTTCAAACTCCGGGTGGAGGAGGCCAAGAAGAGAGCCGAACTCTTCTGGTTTTCCACTGTGGGGCGTTGCCGAAAGCATGATCAAGTGTTGCCCAGGTTTTGCAGAGATTTCGCTGACGAGCGAATGCCGCTGCTGCTGTGAGGTGGAGGCACCTTGGGGGCGCGCACAGGTATGGACTTCATCGACAATCACCAATTCAGGGCACTCGTTGATGAAGGTCGCACGGCGAGAGTCCTGCTTGATGTAGTCGATGGAAAGAACCTGAAACGGATAGTATTGATAGACGGAGGTATCGCCTTGGATTTCGCGGTCGAGCCGGGCTTGTGTGCTGGAGCGGATGACTACTGCCTCCACGCCGATTTTGTCTTGGATTTCCTTCTGCCACTGGTCGCAAAGGTGAGGTAAGCAGACGACGGCAAATCGGCGAATCTTTCGACGGTCCAGTAACTCCCTAACCACAAGCAAAGCCTCCACTGTTTTACCCACGCCAACATCGTCAGCGATGAGGAGACGAATCTGGTCCTGTCGGAGGGCCATAACCAGCGGAACCATCTGGTAGCTGCGCGGGCGGAACGAAATCTTCGCCAGCGAACGAAAGGGTCCAGCTCCACTTCGGAAAGCAAGCCGGGCAGCATCATGCAAGTATCGAGCTCGGGCAAAGTCACCAAGGTCGTTTGCATCGGGATTGGGGAACTCGGCACTCTGAGGCTTGTCGGCGGCTTCTGCTAAAGGAAGGAATATGCCAGTCGCTTCATCATCAGAGCCACCAAGAGGCTTGATCAGCAGCAAGTCTGCGTCGTCGGATGGCAAGACAACCCAATCGCTGT
>CANKXQ010000115.1 GCA_947487745.1 Spartobacteria bacterium
CATGCTGGCGGGTCAGCAGGGAAATCGTGATCATGGCCAGAATCCCCGCCCCGAGGTAGAGGGGCGTGGTTAACTGAACGAGCATCTCTGGTTTGATCGCCGCAAGGTTGGAGGGATCGACTGCTGGAGAGAGGTGAATCAATTCGTAGCCATTCAGCACTCGGCCCACCAACCAGGCATACCATTCCGGCCACTTGGACGCAGGGATGTTGCCAAAGTAAAAAAGCGGGGCCATTACAGCCGATGCAACGACGGCTCCCGCCCCTGTGGCCCTCCGCCATGTGAGGGCTGCGAGCACCGAGACGCCCAGCATCCCGCTCACTTGTTCCACGATGACCACGGCGTGCACGATGCCGAGGGACGAAGCCGCCACGATCCAGCCCAGAAAAACCGAAAGGCCGGTGAACACACGCGCCATGAACAGGTAGTGCCCGGGCGAGGCGGTTTTGACGAAATAATTTTTATAGAGGTTGTTCACCATATTGCCGCCGAACGACAGCATCATTCCTGCGATCGTGCTCATCACGGCGGCGAGCATTGATGCGACCATCACGCCGCGCAGGCCTGCAGGCAGGGTGTGTAAACAGGACAAAGCAAACACCTCGTCCGGGCGAACGCCTGAAACTGTTGCGCCCCCGAAAACAGCAATTCCGAACAAACCGGTGAGTCCCCATCCCACAGTGCAAAATCTTTTGCCCAGGTTTCCGATCAGCGCGAAGCGGGCAGCCATCTCGTTGCGCGCGCCCCCGGACCCTCCGCCGTAAACCATCGGTGCGGAGAAAAACAGGCTCACAGCGAACCAGAAAAGCCACACAAGCGGGACTCCCGAAGACCCGCCGAAAATTTCCCATGCTCCGGAGTTCACACTGGAAATGCGCGCCGAGACTTCTGCCAAGCCGCCAACTTTCCAAACCATGAACGGCAGCACCAGAAATGACAGGATCACGATTAAAAGGCTTTGGAACATGTCCACCGCATAGGCCGCGACAACCCCTCCGAGCAGAGTGTAAACGAGGGTGGGAATGACAACCATTGCAATGGCTGTGTGAATCCCGATGGCAGGGAATCCATCGGCACCGGTCCCGGCCACCGCTGTGATCAAAATCGCTGCCGCCTTGATTCCAACCCCGAAGGCGAATGGCGCGACCAGCACGCCGTTGATGAGGTTGAACCATTCCATGACACGCCCGTAGCGCATGCGGAAAAAATCCACCATCGTCACAATTCGCAGCCTGCGGAGCACGGGCGGCCACATCCAGAACATGGGCGTGGCCAAGATGTAGGCCAGTGAGAGCCACATGCCGGAGAGACCGTGCGAGTAGGTGTTGGCCGCCACCGAGACCGGGTGGTTGGCATTGATGCCGCCAGCGAAGGTCGATGCGATCATCATGCCCGTTCCGAGTTTCCGGCTGCCCAGAAGAAAACCGCCGGCATCCCTCACGCGCCTGCGGGCACGCCAGCCGATCCAAACCACGGTGGCTGTGTAGGCTGCCACAATCAGCCAATCAAAAAGGGAAAGAGTCATGGGTCGTTATGGATCAAAAAGTCATCGACAAGAAACGAGCTGGCATCCCCATCCGCGACGCCAAGGCCTATAGGCCCGGGAGCCCAAAAATTGACATACCAACGATACTTTTCTCGGGCTCCGAAGGTCTTGTCCCACTTCACAAGCCCGGGGAGGGATTCGCTGAAGGATCGGTCCTCCTTCAGTCTCATGCTCCAGAAATCCTTGCCATCGCGGCGCAGCGTCAGCGAGTTCCCCTTTCTCACCAGTCCGACAGTGTGCCAGGAGTCATCGGTAAAAAACGGCTGCTCCCATGCGCCAATCGGTTTGTCGCCCCAGCCGGTGTAACGAAGTCCGCCGGGAACCTTGGCATTGCCGAGTTCCAGATAGACCTCGCGGCCGAAAAGAAGGCGAATCACGCTCTCCGGCGACAGAAGGCGAGCCTTGAAGGAAAGGAAAAAATCGCCTTCGAAAGTCCGGTTTGCAATGAGACTGTTGGCGAAGCGTTTTTTGTATCCTTCGCTCGGAACAACGCGGTAGCGGGCGTTGCCGCTGTCGTCGAAAAGATCCACGCGCCACTCGTCGGAACGCCTTGTCCAGTTCGCCAAATCGCCAAATTCCGGGTGGTCGGAAAACCGTGCGCTGAATGTCAATTCCAGCGGCTCGGATTCCGCCGTGTCTCCATCCGCATCGGTGGCGACCGCACGGAATGATGAGTGCCCTGCGCCCAATGCCCATGCGGGAAGGCTTGTTGACCAGGCCCCGTCTTTTGCGGGGCGGGGTTTGCCAAGGAGGCGATTGCCGAGGAACAGCTCGACGCCCACCGCTTTTCCTTCGGGATCGATCGCCGTGCCATGGAGTGTGAGGGGTTCTCCGGCCGGCAGGGGCACACCTGCAACCGGTGAAACAATGGCGATGGCAGGCGGCTGAGTGTTCGTGAGACGCACATTCCGCAAAGCTTCGCCCGTTCCACCCGCCTCATCGGTGGCTCTCGCGGAAAACCTCACCAGCCCGCTCTCCAGCACCGGGGTTTGAAAACTCCACTGGCCGTCTTTCACGGGAGCCGTTCCGAGCAACTGACCCTCTTGGAGAATCTGAACCCTGGTTGTTTTGGCGCCGGAAGGGCTCGACACCGTGCCATTCAAGGTGACTTTCCGCTCGGCTCCGCTCAAAACCCCATTCTCGGCTGGTTCCATGATTTTTACATCGGGACGCTCCCAGCCTTGCACTTCCAGGCATGTGCCATCGATTCGGTAGGAGCGCGAGCCGACGGTGACGGTTCCGCTTGCGGGCGTGCCCTGCAAGCTCATGGATGGAGCGGTTGCACCCTTGCGGAGAAGGCTGAGCACAACGAGAAATCCGCCATCGCTCTCACCGGGGTGCGAGATATCGATCCAGTAATTGTGAGTCACTTCGAGCGCCTTCTCGCCGACCGGCGCGCTCATAGCCGAGCCGCGCTGGAAGTCGCCGGTCCGGAACACAGGGCTTGCCGGATAAAGCACGGTGCCTTCGAGACGGTCTCCCGTAAAGGCATTGGTGATGGCAAAAGTGCTCCCGTTCGTCGTGATGTGATTGTAGGGGCCTTCCCTACCAAATCCCGGCGTGTTCAATCGCCAGAACTTTCCGTTTTCGGTGGTGTCTGCCACCACAAAAACCGCTTCGGCTCCAGTTCCAGGATCATAGTCGACAAGGTAGCGGCGTGTGTGGTCTTTTGTGCCAACATCGGAAAACGGCCGTGCGCGTCCCACAATGAACCCTCCACCCGAATCGCGGAGATCGGAATCAAGCCATTCATGAACCTGACCTTGAAAAACTGCGGAGTCCGGATCGCCCGCGAAGACCGTGCATTGGCCTCCCGGCTTTATGGTCGACCCGGAACCTGTCGTCCATGGCACGCCAAGTCCCCAGATGCGGTAGCCAAGTCCGTCCGGTCCATTGTGACCACCGTCTGTGAGCCCTGTTTTTACCATAAATTGCGTCAGAACATCCTGTCCTGAAGTATTGCCATGGTTTTTGCGAAAGCTCACAAATCCCCACTTGCGATCCCCCAGAGTTCGGCCAAATCCCTCAACTTCCGCCGGATTTTTTTCGGCTAGATCGAGGGGGTAGAAGAGCAGGGCATACAATCCGCCACAGGAGGCCGAATCATACCGTTTGTCGCCCAAGGCCCCGAAAGAGCGGTTGTAAATCCATTTCAAAGCGGGCTTCACGCTATCCGGCGCAAAGGCGAAAGCCAGGTTGGCTGCTCCCTCGCCGGTCCAATCGGCATTGTCATCCTGAAAATCCGGATGCAACCCGAGGAATCCCGCGTTTTTCTGAGGAAGGGGAAGGAGGCCATGATAAATTACGACGAGGTTCTCCTGCACGGCCGGCACATTTTTGACGAAATCCGGATTTGAAAGTCGCCGAACGGCCAGTATGGCGGGAAAAGTGAATTGGGCTGGATAGAGGGTGTAGCCGTAGCCTTCGGGATTCCAACCTGTCGGCCGGGAATGCGTCCCAAGCGAAGTTTCAATGTATCGTTGGAGGGGTTGCATGGCCCTCGGGAGAAGTTCCCGGGCTTGACCTTCGTCTGTCGCGAGAAGGGAAAGGACCGCGCCTCCGTAGCGCACCCCATACCAATTGTTCCCGAATTTGTTTCCGCTTGGCCAGCCTGCTCCGCCGGAGGCCAGAAGCGACTCCGCATTCGAAAGGAGCGCTTTCGACATGGCGGTGTTCAAATCCATGCCAATGTATTCCTTGGGAAGATCGTAGGATTTGCCTTTCCAAACCACGCGCTCGGGGACGGTCTGATTTTTCCAAGCCTCGTAACACAGATCGTAGCTGATCGCCCCGCCCCTTGCGAGTGCTCCCCGCCTCAAGCCTTTATGCTTGGGATTCGCCCAGAGATCCGGCTGCGCGATGTAGTGGAGCATCTCATCCCTCGCAAGGTCGGCGTCCTTTTTGTCGCCGCTTGCCAGATACAAAATGGCGCTGTTGCCGAAATCCTTGTGGAATTTCGGTCCGAATGGATCACCTCCATCGCGCACGAACCGGATGGCCTCAACGATAGACCGGCCTTCAGGCGTCTGCGCCTTGGCCCGAATCTCTGGAATCTGCCCGGCATCAAAAAATAGCCTTGGATGGGTGGAGTAACCTGCCTGCGCCAAGGCAGCAAAAAGAGCCCATCCAGCAAAAAGAACCGGGAGGAGTTTCATCGCGAACCTTTAGCGCTTTTACCAGTTTTTGCAGGCGTGGAGAATGTCTTCGAGACGCCCAGTGGCGAGGCACTGAACTGTATCGGCACCGCCATAGTAGACCTTTACGATGCCATCGGGTTCGATGATTTTGGAGCAGGGGAAGCACACGTGCTCGACCAGGCCGCGCATTTCGTATTCGGCCTCTGGGGCGAGGATCGGATGCTTGGCGAGGTGGCGGACGATCCAGGGTTTTTCCAGGTCGAGCAGGGCCGCTCCGATGCTGTATTCGCGCGAGGTGCAGTTGTTCATGATCGCGTGGAAAAGAATCAGCCAACCTTCCGGAGTGCGGTGTGGCACGGTGGACGCTCCGAGACCGCTGTAGGCAAAGTTCCACAGATCGGTGGTCTTTAAAACTTCGTGGGAATCGCCCCAGTGGATGAGATCCGGCGAGTGGCTGAGCCAAATGCTTCCCTTGCCGCCCTGGGCGGGGA
>CANKXQ010000116.1 GCA_947487745.1 Spartobacteria bacterium
ATCCAGCGAGTTGCTTACGAAAATCCGGATCTGTCCGCGCGGCATGGTATTCGTTTTCCAATTCGCGCAGGGCGGTCATCAGCGTCTCGGGAACAAACATCCCGCCGTATTGGCCGAAGTGGCCTCCGGCGTCAGGCAGGGTGGCGTCTGTGGCAGTGCTCATGAGCAGAGTGTGGAGGTTTTTCCCCAACGGTGCAACACGCGCCCTTCAGATGCGCCCGGTGGATTGCAAGGCGGCCGAGGTCGTTTGGATTTCGTTTTTGAAAAGCTTGGGCCAATCCTTGATGCAGCCCGGCACGCGGCAGGTCCAATTCTGGTCGCCGACGGCACCGGGCACATTGAAGCGCTCGCGCAGGGCAAAAACATCGGTGATCTGGTGAACAGCGAGCCACGAATTGCAGGCAAAGAGCCCCTTGATCAGCGCATCGTGGATTTCAGGCGTGTAGGCGCAGGGCACATCAATATCCGCGCGGCCGCAGAAATCGAGCAACTCACGCATCTCGGCGACAACACGCTCCCGCGTTTCCGGATTCTTCGCAGCTTCGTTCCAATCCTCCCAGAATTGCCTGACCGGCGGGTGATCGTGCGTGGCGAATGTGGCAAGGCTCAGGCGGGCATAATCGGTGCCGGAAATCATCGCTCCGTTTCCTTCCCGCTCCCACTGCGGGATTTTAAAACCAGGAATCTCGAGCGACTCCAAGGTTGGCCTCACATAAGGCGAGAGTTCACCCAGATCCTCGGCGATGAGGCGATATGGTCCTGTCTCCTCGAGAATCATGCGGAAGAGCATCTCGCCCTGCCGGCGATTGTATTCACGGTTCTCCGGCGTGCTGTCATCGAAGGGCACAAAGCCTGGCAGCAAGCCACCGGTGATTTCCTTGGCCTGCTCGGGTGTGAAGTCCGTGAACCGCGCATTCTCTTGGGGTCGCCATGGAAAACTGTAGATGCGGAAAAATCCCAGCGCGTGATCCACACGCAGCAGGTGGAAAACCGAACGCGCCGCTTCGAGACGCCGACGCCACCAGGCGAAATTATCCCTCGCCATAGCCTGCCAGTTGTAGAGCGGGAACCCCCAGTTCTGCCCCCACTTCTCCGTGAAGGGATCGCTTTTGAAAACCTTCTCCGGCGGAGCACCGCTGGAGCGCTGCAGATCGAATATTCCGGGCTCCGTCCATACATCCGCGCTGTAAAGACTCACGCCGACCGGAATGTCGCCCATCAAGGCCATGCCAAGCTTGTCGAATTCGCTGCGCACAGTCCGCCACTGCGAATGTGCCACCCACTGGACATAGCTGAAAAAGTCGACCTTCTCGTGGAAAAGCTCCGCCTGCTTTTCATCCAACGCGGCCAACCACCCGCGCGCAGCCGCCGGGGTGCGGTGCTCCTCGGGCCAGTTGCTGGTGACCTCATCGTTGTTGTTCCACGCGATCAAAGCGCGGAAGAGCGCATAGGGCTCGAGCCATTCGCTTTCGACACTCCGAAATTCTTCAAACTCCCGGATCCGCGCCTTGTTCACCTTCGCACTCCGGAAATTTTTATGCCCCAGCTCCAGAAGCTCGCGCTTCAGCGCCTTGACCGCGCCGTAGCGCACCGGCCCCTCGCGCAGCGCGGCCACATCGTGTTTTTTTGTGACCTGCGCATAATCCTTCGCACTCACATCCGGCAACCAGTGCGGGCTGACGGAGAGGGTGACCGGCTCGTAGGCGAGGGAACTAATGATGTTGTAGGGGCTGTGATCCGATCCCGTTTCATTGACGGGCAAAATCTGGACAAGCCGGAAACCCGCTCTGGAAGCCCAAGCCGCAAGCTCCACGAGTGTTTCGGTGTCGCCGATGCCGACATCGTTTGCGCCGCGGATCGCGCTCACAGGAGTGAGGATGCCGCCGATTTTTTGTTCAAGGGAAAGGGTGGGGCCGTTGGATGTCATACAGTATCTGGTTTGGAATTGTCCTCGTCCTGCACACAGCGTGCCTCGAGGGCCTCGCGCGTCAAGATATGCCTCGCGCCGCATCGTGGACAGGTGACCGTGAGCGACGCGTCATTGCCAAAGAGTCCGTCGGCCTCCTGCTTGAAAACAGGCGCGATAAAATCAAGCATGCGCTCGGCATTGCAGCCGCAGGAAAAGGTGAATTGCCGCTTCTCAAGCAACGAGAGTTCGACGATCTCGTCCAATGTCAGAATGTCATTCGTCGTGAGGGCCTGCAGCCACTCCAGATCGCAATCCGGCTGCGCGGCGACCATTACGATATCCTCTTCATCATGCCGAAAAAACCGCACCGGGCGCTGTTCGCTGCGATCATAAAAAATCTCCACCGCCTCGAAAACCGAACCGGCTTGAAAATCCACCGCGCTTCTTCTGGGCGGCTTCAGGTCTTCAACAACATCCGAGAAAAACACCCCCTTCTCCAGAGGCGAGGCGTCTTCCGTAAGCACGCGAGCCACGACCGTGCCGGTATTGTTATCACCCGCCGCGAAAACATTCGCCCTCGGGGTTGGAAATTTGATCGTCCACGCGCAGGCCTCTCGCCAGGGACGGCTCGCGCAATGGAGCGTCACCGCAGCCAGTGTGTCGCGCCCGAGATCTTCGACTTCGGATGGTATTTCAATGCCGTAATCCAGGCGGTGCAAATACCAGGAGGCATAAAGCTCCGAGAAATCCGCCCGCGCCACGAGAGCGTTTTTGCCCCTCGCAAAATAGGTGCGGACTTCGATATCGGATTCGTTCATTCGACTTGGAAACTAGGTGTCCGGCTGTGCCGCGAAAAATCGCGAAGACCTTAACCAACGGCCTTCAGCAGAATCGTGGCATTGTGGCCTCCGAATCCGAAGGAGTTGCTCATCACGCAGCCCAGCTTCGCCTCGCGCGCCACATTCGGCACGCAGTCGAGGTCGCACTCAGGGTCGGGATTTTCCAAATTGATCGTTGGCGGAATGAGGCCGTGTTTGATGGCCAGCGCGCTCGCTGCCAGCTCGACTCCGCCAGCTGCTCCAAGCAGGTGGCCGGTGGTGGATTTTGTCGCACTCACAGCCACTTTGCGGGCGTGGTCGCCAAGGGCGAGCTTGATAGCCCGTGTCTCGCAGATGTCGCCGAGGCCGGTGGATGTCGCATGGGCGTTGATATAATCGATCTGCCTGGGTTCGACCTTCGCATGGCGCATGGCGATGGACATCGCGCGCGCGGCACCCTCGCCCTCGGGCATGGGAGCGGTCATATGATAGGCATCCGCCGTGCAACCATAGCCGGCGAGTTCGCAGTAAATTTTTGCGCCGCGTTTTTTCGCATGCTCGTATTCCTCGAGCACCACGATACCCGCGCCTTCGCTCATGACAAAGCCGTCGCGGTCCTTGTCAAACGGACGGCAGGCCTTTTGCGGATCGCCATTTCGGCAGCTGAGGGCCTTCATGGAAGCAAAGCCCGCGATGCCGAGAGGAGTGATTGTGGCTTCTGCACCACCAGCGATGAAAGCATCCGCGTCGCCGAATTTGATGATGCGCCACGCCTCGCCAAGCGAGTTGTTCGCCGTCGCACAGGCAGTGACAATGCACATGTTCGGCCCGCGCAGGTCGTATTCCATCGATACCATGCCACTGGCCATATTCGAAATCATCATGGCAATCGTGAATGGTGACACACGCGAAGGACCGCGATCGGCCAAGCGGTGCGCTTCCTCCTCCATGCTGTAGAGACCGCCAATGCCGCTGCCAATCATCACACCAAAGCGCGTGCGGTCCACGGTCTCGAGGTCGATGCCGGAGTCTTCGAGGGCCATCTTGGTCCCGGCCATGGCAAACTGCGTGAAGCGGTCTGTGCGCTTCACGGTCTTGGGATTTTTGAAATACTTCACCGCCTCGAAGTTCTTCACTTCGCCGGCAATCTTGCAGTCGTAGGCCGAAGAATCGAAGGCCTCAAAAAGCCCAATGCCACTGCGTCCTTTGATAAGGGATTCCCAGAATGTTTCCAAATCGCTTCCAACAGGGCTTACAACGCCCATGCCGGTCACGACGACTCGTCGTTCGCTCATGTTTTAAAAAATGTTAGGGGACGCCTCGGTTGCGCCTACCCCACTTGTGCGTTTGTGCCCGCGCGTTGGCAATGAATTTTTCCCTCGGAAGCGCGATTTTTCGGGATACCTGCCGATCAGGAAATGCGGAATTTGACCTCACGGATCGCCTTTTTTCCGAAGCGCTCTTGAAGTTTGGCGAGGATTTCCCGTTTCCAGTTTCTCTCAAGCTCGTAGCGCAGGCTGGGTTGGAGGACATGAATGCCCAGAACGCCGCCGCTCAAGCCGGCCGGAGCCGCGTGTTGAGCGATGAATTCGCCGACCACATCCTTCCAGGCCGCACGCACCTCGCTCTCGTTCAACCGCTCGCCCAGGCCCAGCTTTGGCATGAGCTTTTGCAGCACATCGCCGACAACATTGCAGCGGTCCTTCCGCTCGAAGGGTTCCTGCAACCCGCGCCACTCGGCGAGGACTTTGGCTCTGAGAGAATCCGCTGACATAAAAAAGGCTCCCGGTTTGCAGCCGGGAGCCTGTTTTTAAAGTTTCAAAATTAAGCGTCGTTTCCAATGGCTTCCACAGGGCAGCCATCCATCGCCTCTTGGCAGAGAGCCTCCTCCTCGGGAGTCTCCGGCTGTTTATAGACATAGCTGTGACCGCCATCGTCATTGCGTTTGAAATTTGCAGGCGCTGTTTCGCGGCACAGATCACAATCGATGCACTGGTCATCCACGAAAAATTTTCCCTCAACGTTGTCGCTGTATTTGTTTGCTACATCTGCCATATTGATTTGATGAATTGAGGCCGCAAATTGGTTGCACCCGCACAGGATTGCAACCGTTTTTTGTGCCAGCGTTAAATTTTTTCCCAAATCCTAAAATGCAGACACCACCTGAAATCCTGCCCACCGAGGGACGCCATGTCCTCCATCTTTTCTTACGCGTGGAGTTTTCCGCTTGGGAACTCCTCAACAAATCCGCCCGCATCGCAGCCAAGACCGCCCTCGCCGAGTTGGTCCGCGAAATCCGCGCGACTCCCGGCACCCAGCTCCTCCTTTTCAGCATGGTCACGCCAAAAGCCGACCTCGGCTTCATGCTGCTCACGCCGGACCTCCAAAATGCCGACGCCTTCGCCAAGCGGCTTGCGACTGCCCTCGGGCC
>CANKXQ010000117.1 GCA_947487745.1 Spartobacteria bacterium
GAGGGCCTCGGCATTTTCCGTGAGGCGCTTTTTTTCAGCCGTGAGGTGCATCCACTCGCGGCGCCGCGCGGCATAATCCGAGCGAAGCAACTCCGCTCCCGCGAAGGAGTCGAGGACCAACATCTGCTGATCCCTTGAAAAAAGGCTCTGGTGGTCGTGCGGACCATGCAGATCCACCAGCAAATCCCCAAGCTGCCGCAGCAGGGCGAGCGTGCAAGGGGAGCCGTTCACAAACTGCTTGCCCGCGCCGCCAGTGGATACCGTGCGCTTGATGACCAGCGTCCCTTCCTCGCAGGATTCGGCGCCGCCTTCCTCGAGCACGCCATGCACACGCGAGTCTTCGGGGATTTGAAAAAGTCCCTCCACCGCGCAGGCATCAGCACCCGAGCGGACGAGAGACTTCTCGGCGCGCTCGCCGAGCAGAAGTTTCACCGCGCCGAGGATGATGGATTTTCCAGCACCGGTTTCGCCGGTGATTGCGACAAAGCCCGCAGGAGGCTCCCAGAGGAGGTCTTCCACGAGTGCAAGATTGCGGATGCGTAGAGATGCCAGCGTTGCGGACATTCGTCGACTATGCCACCCTCTCTTGCGAATTCCAAGCGATGCAACAGATGCAAATCACATTTTTAGGAACAGGGACCTCGCACGGTATTCCAGTGATCGGATGCGCTTGCCATGTTTGTAAATCCGCCGATCCGCGCGACAAGCGCCTTCGCACCTCCATCCATGTCCAGACGCCTGGCTTTTCTTTCATTGTGGACACGACGCCGGATTTACGCACCCAGTGCCTGCGGGAGGAGATCACACGCGTCGATGCGGTGCTCTACACCCATGCCCATGTCGATCATATCCTGGGATTCGACGACCTGCGGCGCTTCTGCGAACTGGAAGATAAAAACATGCCGATCCTCGCATCCGCGCCAACTCTCGAAAGCCTCGCCCGCGTCTTTCAATACGCCTTCGACGGTTCGGCCCGGTTTTCGAATTACATTCGTCCCGAACCCCGGGTGGTGGATGCTCCCTTTTCGCTGGGCGGGCTTGATATCGTGCCTGTCGATTTGCCCCACGGCCGCATGACCACGAATGGCTTTGTCTTTGAAAAAAACGGCCGACGCATCTTTGCTTATTACACCGATTGTGCCGAGGTGCCGCCCGCTGCCGAAGAGGCGGCGAGAGGTGTCGAGGTGCTCGTCATCGACGCACTGAGGCACCACTCCCACCAAACTCACTTTACCGTCCAGGGCGCGCTTGATGCCGCCCGCCGCATTGGTGCCCGCCAAACCTATTTCATTCACATGTGCCACGAACTCGGCCACGCCGAGACTGAGGCCAGCCTCCCTCCGGATGTTCGACTCGCCTACGATGGTCTTCGCCTTCATCTCTAAACGCGCCGCCCTGCTCGCGCTGCTGATGTGTCTCGCGGCGACATCCGCTTTTGCGAGGAATAGCCTGTCGGCTGCAACGCTGGTTCTTTTCAATTCGAGCGACCCGGAGTCCGAGGAACTTGCCCGCTACTATGCCCGGAAGCGGGACATCCCTCCCGATCAGATTGTGGGGCTAACCTGCCCGGCCTCGGAGCAAATCTCACGCGCCGATTTCGATCGCACCATCGCCGCTCCGCTGCGCGAGAAAATGGAATCCAACGGCTGGTGGAAAATCGCGCGTGTCGAGGGCAATAAGAAGGCCGTGGTGGAAACGTCCATTCGCTTTGTGGCTATCATGCGAGGCATGCCGCTCAAAATCGCAGCGGATCCATCCATCCGTCCGCCCGCTGACACACGCAACATCCCCCCGGCGATCTCGTCGCGCAACGATGCGTCGGTGGATAGCGAGATTGCTGCGCTTGGTGTCAAGGATTGGACGCCCGCGAGTGTGGTGGAGAATCCCTACTTTGGCCGCTTCACACAGATTCTGGATGACTCGGTTTTTCCCGGAATGCTCCTCCCGGCGCGCCTCGATGCCCCCACTGGTTCGATGGTGCGGGCCATGATCGACGACTCCCTCATGGCGGAAAAAGAAGGTCTCTGGGGCTGGGCCTACATTGATGGCAGGGATATAACCAGCGGTGGTTACACCGAGGGTGACAATTGGATGCGTCACTTGGTCGAAATCCTCCGCCAGCGCGGCGTGCCGACGATTTTTGACAACCTGCCCTCCACTCTTGGGGACGACTTCCCAGTTACCGATGCAGCTGTTTATTTCGGTTGGTATGCGGGCGATGCGACGGGGCCCTTTGCTCGGCAGGATTTTCAATTCAAGCCCGGAGCCATAGCGGTCCATCTGCATTCCTACAGCGCCAGCACGCTTCGCAGCACGACGAGCAACTGGTGCGGTCCGCTCATTGCACGCGGCGCGGCAGCCACGCTGGGCAATGTTTACGAGCCCTACCTCTCGCTCACAGCGAACTTGGATGTTTTTCAGGATCGGCTCATGAGCGGACTGACTCTGGCCGAGAGCGCCTACATGTCGATGCGCGCCCTTTCTTGGATGGGTGTGGTGATCGGTGATCCGCTCTATCGGCCTTACACGGTTTGGAATGAATTTTACGATCCGAGGAATCGTCCACCTAATCCGTGGCGGCGCTTCCGCAGCATCACGCTGAATGCCAATGGCAACATCCTCGATGCCGTCCTCCCGCTTTATGAGGCGGCCCGGGAAACCGGCAATGGAATGTTCCTCGAGGCCCTCGGCGCGGCGCAGTTCGACGCCCGCAACGCCTCCGCGTCCGTGCATTCCTTTCAAAGCGCGCTGACTTTCACCACCGACCCTGCGGTGCGCCGCCGCCTGGACTTGGAGACCGCCGCCGCCATACGGCGGGTCGCGGTTGCGGCGGAAACACCTCAAGCGCCCGCCGAGTCCGCTCCCGCCATGCCGGATTCGCGCATTCCGGCTGAGAATGGCGCGGCTCAGGATTCATCGTTGGTAAAGCCCGCTCCCAGCCTGCCGAAGATTCCCGCTGAAATTCCCAACCTGCCCTATCCCGACCTGTGACACTGCCCGACGGTTCCCGCTACGAGTCTGCCCGCGAGTCCTCGCGCCTGCACGAGAGCGTCGTCCGCCAGGGTGAGATCGAAATCCAGGCCCGCCTCTTCAATGGCGAATACGGCGCGAAATGGCACACCACGGATGGCGAGTCTTTCGAAATTCTCCACTTCGGCGAGTGGAACCGCGAGGCCGGACCCGACTTCAAGGGTGCGGTCGTCCAATTTGAAAAATCCGGGGAAAAAACCGGCGATATCGAAGTGGACCGCGAAGCTCGCGATTGGGAGCGGCACGGCCATGCCCTCAATGCCGCATTCTCAGGTGTCATCTTGCATTTTTTTATCGAGGGCTCGCGTGAGCAGGCCTTTGCCCGCACGATTGAGCACCGCGCCGTCCCCCAAGCGCGCCTGGCGGT
Source organism: Spartobacteria bacterium (assembly GCA_947487745.1). GTDB lineage: Bacteria > Verrucomicrobiota > Verrucomicrobiia > Chthoniobacterales > Terrimicrobiaceae > UBA967. Next base: position 3,398 of record CANKXQ010000117.1, read on the forward strand.
GGATGCCCCCGCCGACCCGCATGAAATCAAGCCTGCCGAGCATGTGGGGTTGGATGAAGCCTCGCGAATGATTTCCGAGGCGGCGGAATTCCGGCTTCGCAACAAGCACGCCGCCCATGCCCGCGCCGTCGCGTTGCATGGAGCCGATGCCGCCATGTTCCATGCGATTGCCGCCGGCCTCGGCTACAAGAACAACGCGATTCCGTTTCTCCTCGCCGCGCAGCGCACCGGCCTGCGCCGCGCGGGAGGTGTCTCCGGCGAAGCCCTTCTCTTCGGCCTTGCGGGGTTTTTGGAGCCCCGCTCCTTCGATGATGCCGATGAGGTGACGCGCCGTTATCTCAAGCCCCTGTGGGACGAGTGGTGGACTATCCGCGATGCGATGTCCCGGATCGTGCTGGATCGGAAAATGTGGAAGCTCTCCGGCATCCGCCCCTCCAACCATCCACACCGCCGCTTGGGCGCTCTCGCGGCCGTCGCCACCGGATTCGAGCACCTGCGGAAATCCATGCGGGATTCTGGAGCGAAGGGATTCCGCGCCTGCCTCGAAAATCTCGATCATCCCTACTGGCACCGGCATTGGAACCTCCGCGCTGCCGAACTCGCCAAACCCGTCGCCCTCATCGGCAGCGACCGTGTCACGGATCTCCTCATTAACGCCTTCCTTCCCTCGCAGCCGCTGGACATTGCCCGCGCGGAACTCGACCGCCTCCGTGGGCCATATCCGAGCGGACGCCTTCTCCGTGCGAGCAACTGGCTGGTAGGCAATGTCACACCGAAGCTTATGCGCACAGCCAAGGATCAGCAGGGGCTTCTGCAACTCTATGCGGATTTTTCAGCAGTTTCTCCGCTTGAGGCGGCTTCAAAAATACTGAATGCCAGATAGAAACAAAAAACTCTCGCATCCTTCGCCTTCGTTGGTATTTTTTGCCAAAAGTTAATGCCGTAGTTAATCTTCTACGATCCCCTATGAATCCGACACCAAAACTGCTCTGCATTGATGACAGTCAGTTGGTTCAAAGCCTGGTGTCCCGGGAGTTGGAATCCTACGAGGTTGAACTCCACTTTGCCAGCGATGGCGCGGCGGGGTTGGATTGCTGCCTGCGCGAAATGCCGGATTTGGTCATGCTCGACCTGAGGATGCCGGCAATGAATGGCATCGAGTTTCTCAAAAAATGGAAAGCCGAACTGGGTTTTGCCGACACCAGGTTCATCGTCATGACATCCGAGACCGGTCGCGACATCGTGGAGGAAGTCCTGCGTTTGGGCATCTCGGACTATATCGCAAAACCATTTTCTGGAAATACACTTATCAGCAGGCTGTTGCAGCATGTCTCCCTAAGAAAGCGTTCGGTCCGCACAACGATTCCCCACACGCAAAGGCTCTTTGCTTCCGCTTCCTCGGCTGCCGCTCCCGTCAAACCCGCCGCCGCTTCGGCAAATGAGTTGAACTTGCGATCCATACCGGTTCTCACGCGCAAGATTGAAGCAAACCATACCGAATCGACTGAGGAGGAATACACATTGCAAGATGTGATTTCAAGATACCAAGTCCTTTTGGGAGCGGGGAATGCGTATTTGACCAGCGTTCTGGCCGAGTTGTTGAAGGAGGGGAAGGTTTATGTTGAATCCGAAAAGTTTTCAGAACGAATTCAATTAAAATATGATACGGTCAAGCTTGATGCCGCCGCAGCAGCCTCGCTCCTGACGCGCTACTTCGAGGAGCAACG
>CANKXQ010000118.1 GCA_947487745.1 Spartobacteria bacterium
GTTTATCTCGCCTTTGCGGCCTTTTTTGTTGGTCTCCTCGTTTACATCATCCCCCCCGCCTATCGCCAGGGAACCACGCTCGTGCAAAACTTCCCGAGCTACATGCAAAAGACGCAGGCCCTTACGACCCGCACTTTTGATAACTTGCACCGCCTCTCCACCCTCGACTTTCTTCAAAGCGACAGCACCGAGCAGCAGACGAACGAGCAACTCACCGCCCTCGTCAGCCAATCGATAAAAGACGCCGGAACCTGGGTGCAGCAAAAAATCCCCGACCTCGCCGTGGAATCCGGCCGCTTCATCCAGCGCAGCCTCGGAGGTTTCCTTGGCGTCTTCGGCCTCCTCCTCAGTATGATCCTCGTGCCGATCTTCCTCTTCTTTTTCCTCAAAGACAGCGCCTCTATCGCCGAAAACTGGAGCCGCTACCTCCCCCTCCGCGCCTCCCCACTCAAAAATGAAATCGTCTCCCTCGTCAGCGAAATCAACTCCTACCTCATCAGCTTCTTTCGAGGTCAACTCATTGTCAGTCTTATAGATGGACTCATGATCGCCGTCGCGCTCCTCGTCATGGGACTCGATTTTGCGATCCTCATCGGGCTTATGGTCGGCGTCCTCGGCCTCATCCCCTACTTGGGAATGATGATCTGCTACATCCCCGCCGTCATCATCGCAGCCGCCCAGTTCGGCGACTGGACCCACCCCTTGATTGTAACAGCCATCTTCATCCTCGCCAACAACATAGACGGCATGTTCATCGCCCCGAAGATCGTCGGCGAATCCGTCGGCCTCCACCCCCTCACCGTGATCATCTCCGTCCTCGCCTGGAGTCTCATCCTCGGCGGCCTCCTCGGCGCCCTCCTCGCCGTCCCCCTCACCGCCACCATCAAAGTCCTCCTCAAACGCTACTTCTGGGACCGCCCCCCATCATCCCCCTTGGGGACCCAACAGATTACCTGATCTGTGGCAACGCGGTTTAAAAACCGGGCGGGTCTGATTTCTATCTCGACCCAATCTTCCCCGCCGAAGACACGGTAGGATTTTCAGGTTTGCCCACAGTTTGGCAAAGCAAACGAACAAACAATGGCAATTTCCTTCTCTGCAACCTGCCGAACGCATAGCATCTCCGCCGTGGCAACTCAGTCTGATACTATCATCCGCAATTACGAGCCGCGCGACCGCGAGGCGGTGCGGCGGCTTTGTTGCGAGACGGGTTTTCTTGGCAAGCCGATTGATCCGGTTTTCGAGGACCGCGCGCTTTTTGCCGATTATCTGACCGCCTATTACACCGATGTGGAGCCCGAGGCGGCATTCGTGCTCGAGCAGGGCGGCGTGGTCAAAGGCTACCTCCTCGGCTCTCGGCGTCCACTGCGCCACCAGTGGTATGGATTTTTTCAAAACCTCCGCCTCTTCGGCATCGGTATGTTCCGCTACCGTAGATACAACGAAGCCACGCGCGGCTTCATCCGTTGGATTCTCAAAAATTCTTGGCGCGAAGTTCCCGCCGCACCCCGCCGCACGGCGCACTTCCATTTCAATGTCCTTCCTGAGGCGCAAAAACTCGCCACCACCCAGGCGATGACAAAAATGTATTTCGACTTCCTGCGCACGCATGGCGAGAAGGAGGTATTCGGCCAGGTCGTCACCTTCGAGTCCCGGCGCGGTGCGAAGCTCTTCGAGCGTTTCGGATTCCGCGTCGTCGAGAAGCGGGAGATCACCAAATACCGGGACAAACACCCCGAACCGGTCTACCTCATGACCGTCATCAAAAATCTCACCCAACCCGATTCCCGCACCGTCACCGGCAGGTAGAAAATTTTGTTTCCATTCGCGCTCGCCAATGGTCTGCTGTGCCTCTCAGCATGAGCACAAAACGATTTGAAAATCAGGTCGCCGTCGTCACCGGAGCGGGACGCGGCATCGGCGAAGCCATCGCAAAACGCCTCGCCGCCGAAGGCGCGAAAATCGCCGTCGTCAGCCGCACGGAATCGAACTCCGCCCGCACGGCCGATGCCATAAACGCGGCCACGCCAGGAGTTGCCAAGCCCTACGCAGTGGATGTCTCCGACTTCGACGCCGTGCAGAAGACGGGAGACCAAATCCTCGCCGACTTCGGCCGTTGCGACATTCTGGTCAACAATGCCGGCATCACCCGCGACACACTCGCCATGCGCATGTCGAGCGACGATTGGGATGTCGTGCTCCAGACCAATCTCAAGGGCGCGTTCAATTTCACCCGCGCCATCCTCCGCGCCATGGTCAAGCAACGCTCAGGCCGCATCATTAATATCAGCTCCGTCAGCGGACTGATGGGCCTCCCCGGCCAGGCAAACTACGCCGCTAGCAAAGCCGGTCTCATCGGCATGACGAAGAGCATCGCCCGCGAAATCGCCAGCCGTGGCATCACAGTGAATGTCGTCGCGCCAGGTTTCATCGAGACCGATATGACCTCCGTGCTCAATGAGGAAGTTCGCAAAGGCGCGCTGGCGCAGATTCCGGTCGCCCGCTTCGGGGCGACGGATGACATCGCCGCCGCCGTGAGCTTCCTCGCCAGTGCCGAAGCCTCCTACATCAGCGGGCAAGTGCTCGCAGTGGATGGCGGCATGAGCATGTAAAAAGGAAGCCTCCCTCCATGACGATTTACTTCCTGCGCCACGCCGAAGCCGAAGATTTGGCCGAGTCGGACTTCGATCGCAAACTCACACCCAAAGGGCTGCAGCAGGCGGCGAAGGTTGGGAAATTTTGCGCCAGTCATGGGCTCGATCCAGCTGTTATTCTGAGCAGTCCTGTGACCCGCTCCAGGCAGACGGCAGAGATCGTCGCTGAAACGCTCGGGTGCGAAGTCACCATCGAAAGCTGGCTCGCCTGCGGGATGGAAACCTCCACCCTGCTCGCACGCCTTGCGCCACACGCTGCCAGCGACTCCGTCTTGATTGTCGGTCACGAACCCGATTTCAGCACAACCATCGGCGAGCTTTTGGGAACTCCCGAGCCCGCAGCCGTGCTGGTCAAAAAAGCCTCCCTCACCGCCATCGATGCCCCATGGCTCGAGCCCGGCGCCGGCCAGCTCCAGTTCTCCATACCCTGCCGTTTGATGTAACAAACCCGCCCGCCTTTTCATGAAAGCCCTGTTCCTCACAAATGAATACCCGCCCCACATCTACGGTGGCGCCGGCGTTCATGTCGAATACCTCAGCCGCGAACTCGCCAAGCTCATGCCCGTGGATGTCCGCTGCTTCGGCGACCAGAACACCTCCTCCGGCCAACTCGCCGCCCAAGGCTTCGGGCTCGACACCGCCGACTGGACATCCCCCAAGCAACTCCAATCCGTCTTCGGCGCACTCCAGCGTTGCCTCGATTTCAATACCGCCCGCATCGATGCCAGTGTCGTGCATTGCCACACCTGGTATGCCCACTTTGGTGGCATCCTCGCCAAGCTGAACTACGGCATTCCCCTCGTTATCACCGTCCACTCGCTCGAACCGCTCCGCCCTTGGAAGCGTGAACAACTCGGCGGCGGCTACGATTTCACCTGCTGGCTCGAACGCACCGCGCTCGAAATGGCCGACGCCGTCATCGCTGTATCCGAAGGCACCCGCCGCGATGTGGAAAAGCTTTTCCAGATCGACCCCGCCCGCCTCCACATCATCTACAACGGCATCGACCCCGCCGAATACCAGGCAGTCACCACGCACGGCGTGCTCGACCGCTTCGGCATCGACTCCACCAAACCCTACGCCCTCTTCCTCGGCCGCATCACCCGCCAAAAAGGCATCATCCACCTCGTCAACGCCATCAAGCACCTCGACCCCGGCTTCCAGATCGTCCTCTGCGCCGGCGCTCCCGACACACCCGAGATCGCAGCCGAAATGAAAGCCGCCGTCGCCCAAGCTCAAAGCCAACGCGACGGCATCATCTGGATCGACCAGATGCTCGATAATAAATCCAAGATCGAACTCTACAGCCACGCCGGCGTCTTCGTATGCCCCTCCATCTACGAGCCCTTCGGCATCATCAACCTCGAAGCCATGGCCTGCGGACGCGCCGTCGTGGCCAGCGCCGTCGGCGGCATCCCCGAAGTCGTCGTCCATGGCGAAACCGGCTACCTCGTCCCCGTCGAGCAAATGACCGCCAGCCCCTTCGAACCCGTCGACCCCGAAAAATTCTCCCGCGACCTCGCCGCGCGCATCAACGAAATCATGGCCGACCCCGCCAAACAAATAGCCTTCGGCAACGCCGGACGCCAACGAGCCATCGGCACCTTCTCCTGGGCCTCCATCGCCCGACAAACCAAGGCCCTTTACGAAACACTCGTGTAGCCGACGCAATCGAGAGCGCAGCGCGACATCGTGATTTTGGGAGGGGCATGGGCTCGCATGCCCCAAGCTTCAGCCGCGAAGCGGCGCTCGGCATGATGGGAACGGGGCTGCATGGTAGTGGAACGAAACTTGGGTTATCCGAGGTTTGTAAGAGGAAATGGATATGGCGCTGGCCACTGGCTTCGCCACTGTTGCAAACCGAATCGGGTTCACTTTCGTTTGGGACCATAGGTCCGCCTCGGGATGACGCAGACTTTCACTGGTTGATTTCATATATGTGTATTCGCACGGACGCCGACGTCCCCGTCGCGCTGTGCGGTATGGTCTCAAGAAATTGGGCTCTGAATTGTTTTTGCTCAAAGTCCACTCGGGTAGGTCTCATCGACCTCGGCGACTCCATCGGCCTCCCAGATCGGTGTGCGCTCAAGGGGTTCGACGGCGCGGGTTTCATCGAAATGAAAAACTGCATCGAACTGCTCTGAGACACTTGCTGAGAAGTAGTGGCTCTCCCGCTCGGTTTCAGGCCGGTAGATAACTCCGATGGCTCTCTCGAGCAGTGGATGGTGGAGTAATTCGGCGGCGTCCTTGTGTTTTGAGAAATCAAGCCAGAAGCGTGGAATCCCGGTTTCGTGAAAGAGCTTTTCGCAGCTGTGGGCGAGGGCAGGGCGAATGGCTTTGCGTTCGGCTGGCGCGTCCCAATCCGAAGCTGCCGTTACTGTGCCGTTGTGCGTGGTGAAGCCGATCAGCACGGCCTCCCTGCCGAAGTGTTCCCTCGCGA